>NZ_DAIUCO010000174.1:0-11588 GCF_036846085.1 Noviherbaspirillum sp.
GGAGAAAGCCATGTATCTCGATCACCCGAAAATCACCGCAACCAACAGCAGCACCGAAGCCGACCGTATCGAACGTCTCAACCGCGTCTATGGCTATGCGCTCGGGCTGGCGGATGCCGCCGGAAACCAGGAATTTCTCGGCAAGCTGTCACACATCCACGATCACAAGGGCAGATTGATGGTGGTCTGGTTCACTCCGCCGACCGAGCAGGAAAAAGGATTCTTCGTGCGTGCCTGGCAAAGCAAGATCGGCGACGAAACCGTCAACGTCGAGCACCAGGTGGAGCAGACGCCCGCCTGAGGAGCTCGGGCCTGATGCGCCCGACTGCATGACGGCTGCTTTTCGTCCGCCGTCCTCTCACTTCCCCGCGATATTGAACGGCAGGACATTGGCGCCGGAGATCTGGTCCTGTATCTGCTCGATTTCGCTCAGCAGCGTCATCAATGCACGCAGCCAGGGGTAGCGGGTGTAGCGGGTAGCCTTGTTGCTGGCTTCCAGGTCGGCCAGGTATTGCGGCGTCATGATGTGCGGATGCCTGGTGCTGTACACGCCGCCATGGACCTGTGCGCGGCGGCCGAGGTAGGCCAATGCGCAGGCGCGCTGGTAGGCATTGCGGTCGCCATATCGATCGGCGAGCGCCTGATTGCCTTTGTATTTCGCCAGATGCTGCATGTACGATTTCCAATCACCCTCGCGGATATCAATCGATCCCGACATGGATGCGCTGCTGACGGCCATTCCCTCCGACTCAAGCATTGCTGACACACTACCTCCCTAAAGTTGCGTCTGTTTAAAAATTCTGACGTTTGAACAACCGGCACGATCGGTGCATCAATCCTGGCGAGCAGGGTGCGCATCTGTCGGTGAATGTGCACGGCAAAAGGCCTGCGATGCGCGCAGCTTGTTCTGCCTGTTCAAGCGGGCATGTTGGATAAGTGCGCCACGGAAAAGTTCACTGTGGAAACATTTTGTTTTGACTGCGCTGCGGAAGGAAAACGGCCGATCCGGAAATGCCTCGTTCCCGCGGATCGGTTCTGGTCGGTTAGGGCCTGCGCAGGAAGGCGATGCTGTGTCGAGAAGTTGACAGCCTATTCACAAGGCAAGATTGCCGTGGATAACTTTCATGATGATGATTTGCATCAATGCAAATATGGGTCGATTGAGGCGTAGTATCAGGCGAAGGATGTTGATTGGAATCCTTTAATTTCGAGACCGCCGATCAGACTATACTTTGTCACGGCGGTCACCTCACATGCAGTCGGCAGAGATCAGGGTAACGACATCATGAGCGAAGCAACTCCCATCGACAATTACGCGGACACGGTCCGGCACGCGGCACCGCTACTCGGCATTGCGGCACTCAAGCCGAAAGGTGCTTGCTGGTATTGCAATCAACCGCTCGACAATGTTCGAAAGTTTTGCAGCAAGACCTGCGCTGATGATTACCGTACCGAAGAAGAGGTATTCCGGGACGTCGCGGGATAGCGTGCGACAACTGCAGGGCAGGGCGTATCGCATGATGCGGTAACGCCCGCATTCCCTTCCTGCTGATCGGTTTTCTTCCTAGGCGTTTCCTTCACGCAGCGTAAACTTCCATCACGCAATAAATAAAAACCAAATATTGAGCGTCAACAATAGACTAGCGCCCCCTGCAGCGTTGCGTGACCGCTGCCTGATTGATAATCAACTGACATCAATTTCACACTAACCAATCAGTCAGTTGAACTGTCGGGAGCACACAATGACGCCGGAAGAAATCGTCTCGGATTTGAACAGCAAGAACCGCGAACTTTTATACGTCCGAAAGGACTTTCAGCACCTGACGCATGAACAGGTATTGGCCTTGATGGATGCCGCCGCGATGCAGGGATTTCGCCTCGGCAGCAATGTTGCACTCTCGATGGTGAAGGGCACGCTGCTCGTGCAGTTATCCAAAAGCGCCGGTGCCCGGACCAACAAGTCGGGCGTCTGACCGCGGCCCGGTCCCTTCCTTTCGTGGCAAGCCATCATGCCGCCGGAATGCGGTCGAATGAGGCTTGCCACGACGCTGACGCAGATATGGTTTGCGACGGCTCAAAATCCTGAGGCATTGCGCGAGGGCTGCCTTGATCGACCAGCAAAAATCGACCATGCGGAATCCATCATCGCTCGAATTGTGGGGCGGCATTGAATGTACCGTCGCGCGCATCCGCGACAATTATCGAAACCAGATTGCAGAGACCGGCCATCACGCGCGCATCGATGACATTGACGCCATTGCCGCGCTGGGAATCCGGACGCTTCGCTATCCCGTACTGTGGGAGACCATCGCACCCGACAACCCCGATGAATGCGACTGGCGCTGGCATGACGAGCGACTGGCCCGCCTTCGCGCCGCAGGCGTGTCGCCGATCGCGGGACTGGTGCATCACGGGAGCGGACCTTACTACACCCATCTGCTCGATCCCGCCTTTCCGGAAATGCTGGCGCGACATGCGGAACGGGTTGCGGAACGCTACCCCTGGATAGAGCATTTCACGCCGGTGAACGAGCCGCTGACCACCGCACGCTTCAGCGGCCTGTACGGGCATTGGTATCCGCATGGGCGCGACGTGCGGTCGATGCTGCGATGCCTCGTCACGCAATGCCGGGCGGTGGTGCTGTCGATGCAGGCGATACGGCGCGTTACACCAGCCGCAAAGCTGGTGCAGACGGAAGATCTTGGCAAGGCGTTCAGCATGCCGGACCTGCAGCATCAGGCCGATTATGAGAACGAGCGGCGATGGCTGAGCCTTGACCTGCTCTGCGGCCGCATCGACAGCAGCCATGCGTGGTATCCCGCGTTCCTGCAGGCTGGAATCGACCGGCGGCAACTGGCGTTCTTCATCGACGCGCAATGTAAGCCCGATATCGTCGGCATCAACCACTACCTGACCAGTGAACGTTTTCTCGATCGCCGCCTGCGCGACTATCCGGATTTTCATCGGGCCGCCGACCAGCCGCCGTATGCGGATGTGCAGGCGGTGCGGGTGCCCTATGCCGATGGGTTGACCGGACCGGAACTGCGCCTGCGGGAAGCATGGGAACGATATCGGCTGCCGATGGCGGTGACGGAGGCGCATCATGGCGGCGCGCGCGACGACCAGTTGCG
This sequence comes from Noviherbaspirillum sp., assembly GCF_036846085.1. NCBI lineage: Bacteria > Pseudomonadati > Pseudomonadota > Betaproteobacteria > Burkholderiales > Oxalobacteraceae > Noviherbaspirillum > Noviherbaspirillum sp. Next base: position 3,132 of record NZ_DAIUCO010000174.1, read on the forward strand.
CTGGCTGATGCAGGTGTGGAATGCGGCGCGCAAGCTGCAGGGTGAAGGCGTCGATATCCGCGCCGTGACGATCTGGTCGCTGCTCGGCTGCGTCGATTGGAACTCGCTGCTGCTGGAGAAGAACGGCTTTTATGAAAGCGGCGCGTTCGATGTGCGATCCGATCCGCCGCGTCCGACGGCGATCGCGAAAGCGGCCGAAGCATTGTCCCGCACCGGCGAGTTCGACCATCCGGCGCTCGACGGGCTCGGCTGGTGGCAGCGCGACGACCGCTACTTCGCGCAGATCAGGCGGCTGGAAGCGCCGACCGTCATCAGCACCCAACGCAAGCTGCTCATCACCGGCGGTACCGGCACGCTCGGACGCGCGTTCGCACGTATCTGCAGTGCGCGCCATCTGCAATACGATTTGCTCACGCGCGCCGACATGGATATCGCCGACCAGGCATCGGTGGAGGCCGCCATCGCCCGCCACCGGCCCTGGGCGGTCATCAACACCGCCGGCTATGTGCGGGTAGCCGACGCGGAGCACGAACCGGAGCGCTGCTTCCGTGAAAACGCGGACGGCGCCGAACTGCTGGCACGGGCCTGCGCGCATCTCGGCATCCCGTTCGTCACCTTTTCATCAGACCTTGTTTTTGACGGCAGCCTGGGCAAGCCTTATGTCGAGAGCGACCCGGTCGCGCCGCAATGCGTCTATGGAAAAAGCAAGGCCGAGGCCGAGAAGCGGGTGCGCCAGGTCGCTCCGGATGCACTGGTCATCCGCACCAGCGCATTCTTCGGTCCATGGGACAGATATCACTTCGTGCATGTGGTGCTGCGCGACCTGGCCGCCGGCAGGCCGGTGCAGGCAAGCGACACGGTCATCGTATCGCCGACGTATGTACCGGACCTCGTGCATGCCACGCTGGACCTCACCATCGACCATGCCAACGGCATCTGGCATCTGGCCAATCAGGGCAGCCTGTCGTGGCATGAACTGGCGGTGCGTGCGGCCCGTGAAGCGGGACTCGATACCGGAATGATTTTCCGCGAGGAATCTGCGGCCATCACGACGTCGTTGTCGAGCGAACGCGGACTGATCCTGCCCCGCTTCGATAATGCCCTGCAGCGATATGTGCTTGAGAACACGATGGCCTGGGACGCGAGAGCTGCGGATCGCGAGGCAGCATAAGCTGCGCCATTTTCCGTCAATTTGGGAACAGCCTAGGCTGGAATCACTCAAACCCGGGAATTTATCCGAAAAGGAACAAGAATGGCCGACACCGCATATCCGCGCCCGCAGCTGGTGCGAGAGCACTGGCAATCATTGAATGGCCAGTGGAAATTTACCTTCGACAACGAAAAAAAATACCGTCATCCATCCGACCCGATCGAGTGGACGCAGAATATCGAAGTGCCCTATGCGCCGGAGGCTGCCGCCAGCGGCATATGTGACCGGGGTTTTCATCGCGCATGCTGGTATCAAAGGGAATTCGACATCAAGCCGGAAGGCGGGCGGGTGCTGCTGCATTTCGGCGCGGTGGATTACAGTGCCAGGGTGTGGGTCAATGGCTTTCTCGTCACCGAACATGAAGGCGGCCATATTTCATTCCATGCCGATATTACGCATGCGCTCGGTGAAGGAAGCCATCACACGGTGACTGTCTACGTGGAGGATGATCCCCACGACCTCGCCAAGCCGCGCGGCAAGCAGGACTGGCAACTGGAGCCGCATTCGATCTGGTATCCACGTACGACCGGCATCTGGCAGACCGTGTGGCTGGAACGCGTGCCGCACACCTATATCCAGAAACTGCGCTGGACGCCACACTTCGAAGGATTCGAAATCGGATGCGAAACCTTTATTGAAGGCGCAGTGGAAGAAGACCTGACGATCGAAGTGAAGATCCGGCACAGCAACAAGAAGCTGGCGGATGACCGCTACAAGATCATCGGCGGCGAGGCACACCGCAAGATCGGCCTGTCCGATCCCGGCATCGACGACTCGCGCAATGAACTGTTGTGGAGCCCGGAGCATCCGACGCTGCTCGATGCGGAGATCCTGCTGTGGCACAAGGGGCAGGTGCTGGACAAGGTGAAGTCCTACACCGCGCTGCGGGCGGTAAACATCAACCGCGACCGCTTCATGCTGAATGGCCGCCCGTACCAGCTGCGGCTGGTGCTCGACCAGGGTTACTGGCCGGAGACCCTGCTGACCGCGCCATCGGACGATGCACTGCGGCGCGATGTCGAGCTGGCAAAAGCCATGGGCTTCAACGGCGTCCGCAAGCATCAGAAAATCGAGGACCCGCGCTACCTGTACTGGGCTGATCGGCTCGGCCTGCTGGTATGGGAGGAGATGCCTTCGTCCTACCGCTTCTCGCCATTGGCGATCCGGCGCATGGTGAAGGAATGGACCGAAGTCATCGAACGCGATTACAGTCATCCCTGCGTAATCGTGTGGGTACCGTTCAACGAGTCCTGGGGCGTGCCCAATCTCACCTCGACCCAGGCGCACCGGAACGCGGTGGAGGCGCTTTACCACCTGACACGCACACTGGACTCCACCCGTCCGGTCATCGGCAACGACGGCTGGGAAGCGTCGGCGACCGACCTGCTCGGCATTCACGATTACGAGCCCGATCCGGAGCGGCTGCAGGCGCGTTACGGCGGTTCGGCCAATACCCAGGAGTTGTTCGACCGGCGGCGTCCCGGCGGCCGCATCCTGACGCTCGACGGCTATCCGCACCGCGGCCAGCCGATCATCCTCACCGAATTCGGCGGTATCGCGTATCGCAAGAAACCGGAGGCGGGCGTATCGGAAATCTGGGGCTACTCGGAAGCGGACAGCGACGGGCAGTTCCACGAGGCGTATCGCAAGCTGCTGGAAGTGGTGAACGAGACGCCGATGTTCAGCGGCTTCTGCTACACCCAGTTCGCCGACACCTATCAGGAGGCGAACGGTTTGCTGACGGCCGATCGTTCACCCAAGCTGCCGCTGGAGCAGATTTACGCGGCAACGCTGAACATCAAGCCGAATGCCAAGAAGCGATACGGGGTATAGACCGGCGAAGCGCGGGTAATGCGTTAATGCGGCGCTAGGACTGTTCGGCGCCGCAGCACTTCTTGAACTTCTTGCCGCTGCCGCAGGTGCACTCGTCGTTGCGGCCGACCTTCGGTTCCGTGCGCTGTACCTGCACGACGGCGGACTTGCGGTGCGGCAGCCAGTATTTGTGGATATGCGGAATCGCCGCCTCGACTTCGATCGCCAGCTTGTGGCGCTTGACCGGATCGTCCGCGAGTTCCATTTCGCTTTCCTCGATCTCTTCCGCGCCGAGCAGGTAGACCGATTCCACCATGGCGGCGATATTCGAGTTCCAGATCGGCTCCCACGCATCGGCGCGCAGGTTCATGCCTTCCCAGAATCCCCATGCCCATGCTTCGCCGTCGACCAGCGATTTGCCTTCCCATTCATGTTCGCAGTACAGCGGTTCGAACTCCTTCGGCGCGACTTCGAAGGTGATGGCGATCTCGTTCATGAAGCGGGCGATCAGGCCGACGATGCGCTGCTCCTCTTTCTCATTCTTGAATTTGGGGCTTTCACCCGAGGAACCCCAGACACGCGGCAGCCATTCCGCCATCAGGACTTCCTGCGGGCCGATCGCCAGCGCCGTCAGGTAGCCGTGCAGCGAATCCATGGTCATGCCGTCGTCGGCGCAGCGGTCCGACAGCAGGAACTGGTCCAGTTCGTTGAATTCCTTGTCCGAAAGCGGTTCGTCGAGATGCATGGTGGCGGGGCGTCAAGTGAGGGCGGGACCGGTAGTGTAGCGCGTGCGTCGCCCGCCCGCCATTCGGCATTGCCCGTACAATGGGCGGCATGAATGAAAATGCCGTCTCAAGCTTCGCCGGCCTGACGCCGGATCTTGTCCTCGATGCGCTCGAGTCACTCGGTCTCTACAGCGATGGCCGCTTGCTTGCGCTCAACAGTTATGAAAACCGCGTCTACCAGGTCGGGATGGAGGAGGGGCCGCCGCTGGTGGTGAAGTTTTATCGTCCGCAGCGCTGGACGGATGCCGCCATCCTGGAAGAACACGGATTCGTCCAGGAACTGGTCGACCAGGAAATCCCCGTCGTACCGGCAGTCGCCTTTCCGCAAGGCGGCACACTGCATCACTTCAACGGCTTTCGTTTTTCCGTATTCGCCCGCCACGGCGGCCGTGCTCCAGAACTTGAGGACAGGTCGACGCTGGAATGGATGGGACGCTTTATCGGACGCATCCATGCAGTTGGCGCGGTGCGTCCTTACCAGGCACGTCCGTCGGTTGATGTGGCAAGTTTCGGCGAAGAACCGGTGGACTACCTATTGTCGAACGGATTCCTGCCTGCGGATTTGAAAGATGCGTATCGCAGCGTGGCGGAACAGGCACTCGACGGCATCCGCCGCTGTTTCGACCGCGCTGGCGAATCCCGCATCCTGCGGCTGCATGGCGATTGCCATGGCGGCAATGTGCTCTGGACCAACGACGGCCCCCATTTCGTGGACTTCGACGATAGCCGCATGGGACCGGCGGTACAGGACCTCTGGATGATGCTCTCGGGCGAACGTGCCGACATGGTGCGGCAGATGTGCGATCTGCTGGCCGGCTATGAAGACTTCTTCGATTTCGATCCGCGTGAACTGCACCTGGTGGAAGCGCTGCGCACCTTGCGACTGATGTACTACTCGTCCTGGCTGGCGCGGCGCTGGGACGATCCGGCTTTTCCCCTGGCCTTCCCATGGTTCAACACCCAGCGTTACTGGCAGGACAGGATACTTGAACTGCGCGAGCAGATCCCGCTGATGCAGGAAGCGCCACTTCCGATTTAGAGCGTTGCCGCGCCATCGCCATCGCGTGTCCCGGGCATGCGGTATGGCGATGCCTCGGCCAGAAATGCCGCGCAGCGCCGCTCATTCCCTGAACTGGGACGCGATCAATCCCCGCATCCACCGGTTGCCTTCATCGTCATTGAAGCGCCGGTGCCAGTAAATATGCGTATGCAGGAGCGGCAGGCGCAGCGGCGGCGGCATGCAGACCAGCCCGAACGCTTCGCCTGCCCGCCGGGCGAGCTTTTCGGGAACCGTGACCACCAGGTCGGTCGTGCTGATGATGTAGGGAACGGACGTAAAGTGCGGCACCCGGAAGCGCGCCGCCTGGGTTACCCCGGCTTTTTCCAGCCTGTCGTTGATGAGGTCGTACGGATTTTCCCGCGACGATACGATGAGATGCTGCGCTGCCAGAAAGTCACCCAGGGAAACCTCGCCCGAACAGAAGGGATGGCCTTGACGGAACATGGACACATACTTCTGGCTGAACAGTTTCAGGTGGAAGAGGCTTTCGGATACCTCGGTGAACGCCCCGATCACCAGATCGATCTGCCCGGTCTCGATGCCTTCCTGCCAGTTCACGGCGTTGATCCGAACCGTGCCAATGCGCACACGCGGCGCGACCTCGGCGCATTTTTTTACCAGGGCAGGCATGAAGTGGATCTCGCCGACGTCGGTCATGGCGAGCACGAATTGCCGGGTGCTCGTCAGCGGATCGAAGACCTGCTGCCGATTCAACGCCCTGGTTACCTGGGCAAGCGCGGCGGCGACCGGTTCGGCGATTTCCTGCGCATACGGTGTCGGCTGCATGCCCTGCGCGGTCCGGACGAACAGCGGATCGCCGAAGGTCTTGCGCAGGCGCGCAAGCGCATTGCTCACAGTCGGCTGGGAGAGTTGCAGCCGTTCGGCAACAAGCGAAACATGCCGTTGCCGGTACAGCTCGTGAAAGACCACTAGCAGGTTCATGTCGATATCGTGGGGACTGCGCATTATTGATATCCTAAATACGTTCTATTTTCGTATTTGGATTTTAACTTGCGCCGCTCCCGGCTATAGTCGTTTCAATAAGCTTTTCGCAAACGGACTCCATCCCCTTACAGGAGATATCGATGAACAAGGTTACCGAACTGCCCAAGGCGCCCGGACGATCTGGTCCCGCTTCTTCGCCAGCGGCATCGTATCAATCCGGATTCGCCAACGAATTCGCAACCGAAGCGTTGCCCGGCGCATTGCCGGTCGGACAGAACTCGCCGCAGCGGCCGCCATACGGCCTGTATGCCGAGCAGATTTCCGGCACAGCCTTCACCGCCCCGCGCAGCCACAACCGCCGTTCCTGGCTCTACCGGATCAGGCCGGCCGCGGTGCATATGCCGTTCAGGCTGTTGCCAGCATCCAGGATCATCGCCGACTTCGCGAATGTGCCGCCGACGCCGCCCAATCAGCTGCGCTGGGATCCGCTGCCGCCTCCGACCAAACCGACCGACTTCATCGACGGCCTGGTCACCATGGCAGGCAACGGATCGGCCGAATCCATGTCGGGTTGCGCGATTCATTTGTATGCCGCCAACCAATCCATGGAAGGCCGCTATTTCTACAACGCCGACGGCGAATTGCTCGTCGTGCCGCAAATGGGCAGGCTGCACATCGCGACGGAACTGGGCGTACTGGACATCGAACCGCAGGAAATCGCGGTCATCCCGCGCGGCGTGCGGTTCGCGGTGTCGCTGCCGGACGGTGAAGCGCGCGGCTATATTTGTGAAAATTTCGGTGCGTTGCTCCGGCTGCCGGACCTTGGCGTCATCGGCTCCAACGGCCTCGCCAATCCGCGCGACTTCCTGACGCCGCATGCGACCTACGAGGACATCGAGGGGAAATTTGAACTGCTGGCCAAGTTCAACGGCAGGCTGTGGAGTGCCGACATCGGCCATTCGCCGCTGGACGTGGTCGCCTGGCACGGCAACTACGCGCCTTACAAATATGACCTGCGCCGCTTCAACACCATCGGGTCGATCAGCTACGACCATCCGGACCCGTCGATCTTCCTCGTGCTGCAGTCGCCGAGCGATACGCCGGGCGTGGATTCGATCGACTTCGTCATCTTTCCGCCGCGCTGGCTGGCAGCCGAGAACACCTTCCGCCCGCCCTGGTTCCACCGTAATGTCGCCAGCGAATTCATGGGCCTGATCCATGGCGAGTATGACGCCAAGGCGGAAGGCTTCGTGCCCGGCGGTGCCAGCCTGCACAATTGCATGGCGGGGCATGGCCCGGACGGCGATACCTACGAAAAGGCCTCGCAGGCAGACACGTCGAAACCGAACAAGGTCGGCGACACCATGGCCTTCATGTTCGAAACCCGCACGGTGATCAAGCCGACACAGTTCGCCCTCGAAACCTCGCAGCTGCAAAACGCATATTTCGAGTGCTGGCAAACCATCAGGAAGACATTCGATCCGGCCACGCCGTAGCCAGGTCAGCGGTCGGCGGAAACTTTCTGTGCTCCGCCGGCCAGGCGGTCCAGCGCCGCGATCACCTTGTCGGCGGACGGATCGGCATTGGCGAGCATGACCGCCCGTTCGATGGCCGCATCGCGATGATTTTTTGAAAAGTACTGCAGCAGGTAATCCGCATTTTCCACGCCGGCCACGCCGCGCGCATCATCCTTGGCGAGACGCCGCACATACCAGATCGCATAGCCGTTCGATTCATCGCAGCAATACACCTCGGCCAGGTGGAATGGACCCAGCGGGTGCAGGTCGGTATCGGTGTGCCAGACGAGTTTGCGCCAGAGATGGTTTTTCTTCGATTCGGGTAGGGAATGCATATCGGCTTTCCTTGATGGCATTAGGCAAATCATACCCGAGCCGCACCCTTACCCCGGTTGCGAAATTTCGAACGCAGTGCATCCAGTGCGCCGGTCCCGAACCATTTTTTCACGGTAAGCTGGCGTATCTCGCCTTGAGGAGTACTCCATGCAATCAATCGCTCAATTGCTGTCCGCGATGCAGGCCGACATCGGCCGCTATCAGGGAAACGATCTCGCCTGCATCTCGCCGATCGATGGCGAATCGCTCGCCCGCCTCCGGACCGACGGGCCGGAGCAGGTCCGGGAAAAAGTCGCTGCCGCCCATGCGGCATTCCTGCAATGGCGGATGGTGCCGGCGCCGCGTCGCGGCGAGCTGGTGCGCCTGTTCGGAGAGGAATTGCGCAGCAACAAGGAAACCCTCGGCAAGCTGGTGACGATCGAGACCGGCAAGATCCTGCAGGAGGGGATGGGCGAAGTGCAGGAGATGATCGATATCTGCGACTTCGCCGTCGGCCTGTCGCGCCAGCTCTACGGCTTGACGATTGCCTCGGAGCGTCCCGGCCACAGGATGATGGAAACCTGGCATCCGCTCGGAGCGGTCGCCGTGATCTCCGCGTTCAACTTCCCCGTCGCGGTCTGGTCGTGGAATGCCGCGTTGGCGTTTGCCTGCGGCGACAGCGTGGTATGGAAACCGTCGGAAAAGGCGCCGCTGACTGCAATTGCGGTACAGGCCCTGTTTGAAAAAGCGATTGCGCGTTTCGGCGGCGATGCGCCGGCCGGGTTGTCGCAGCTGGTCATTGGTGGGCAGGAC
>NZ_DAIUCO010000175.1:0-11556 GCF_036846085.1 Noviherbaspirillum sp.
ACCGCCGCCCTACCCCGCCCGCTGCCCGAACCCGATCACCGCCGCGCCCAGCAGGGCCAGTCCCACGCCCGCGAAATCACTCCACGTCGGCGTGACGCCGTCCACTATCCACAACCAGCCCAGCGCCGTCGCGATATAGACCGCGCCGTAAGCCGCATACACCCGCCCGCTGGCGGCGGGATGCAATGTCAGCAGCCATACGAAAAGCGCCAGACTCGCCGCCGCCGGCACCAGCAGCCAGGCGGGCGCTTTTCCGGTCAGCCAGAGCAGCGGCAGATAGCACCCCACCAATTCGGCGATCGCGGTGGCGACGAACAGGCCGAAGGTGCGCGGAAACGCCGTCCACTCCATCGTCACCCTCGTTTCAGTTCGGTGGCGGTCATGTTTCCCGCCGGCGCGGGCCCGGCAGAATCGCCGCATCCCGCCGCCCGCCGTCCCCCGATCCGCGTCGATCCCGGTTCCGACAGGTCCTCGATGATGACGCAGTCGCGGGTCGCGCCGCCGCTGCACACTTCGGCGCAGCTCTCCACGAACGCCGCCAGGCTTGTTTCAAGCTGGCGCATGTTCTCCAGCTTCATCCGGACCGCATCCAGCTGAACCTGGGCCATATCGCGCACGTCGGCACATGCCCGGTCGCCATCCTCGAACAGGCTGACCAATGCCTTCACCTGATCGATCGGAAATCCGAATTCCCGGCAGCGCCGGATGAAAGCGAGCCGCTTGAGGTCGGCTTCGCGGTAATACCGATGGCCGTTATCTGCCCGTTCCGGTTTGGGGAGCAGGCCGATCTGTTCGTAATAGCGGATGGTCGGGACATTGGAGCCGGTTTGCGCGGACAGCGCGCCTATCGTCAGCTTCTGCTGGGTCATCAGGGCCACCTTCAAAAAGTGCTTGCACCTGAAGTTACTTGAGGTCTTACCTTTCACGCAAGCGAATTGTTTCGCCACGCATTTTCATACGCATCGCAAAGGAGACATCATGGAATCACAGGAAAAGACGCGCGGCATCCGGACGCGCAAAACGGCCGCGCTGGCCGGCGCAACGGTGGCCGCCTGTGCGGCATGCTGCATCAGCCTTCCACTGCTCGGGCCCGTACTTGCCTGGCTCGGGATCAGCAGCCTTGGCGCGCTCGCGGCCGGATGGCATGGCGGCGTGGTTGCGGCGACGGCTGCGGGGTTCGCTGCGGTCGCCGCAATCTATGTTGCCTGGCAACGGCGCCGGTCAACACGGCGCAACAAGTCCTGCGACTGCGATACCCGCTGCAGCACCTGAGCACGCCGGAACCCGAATCCGGCCCGCCGGCCGGCTTACTGCGTTGGCGCTTTCGGTGGTTCCGCGCTTGGTGGCGGTGCAGGCTGCGCGGCAGCACCACCGCTGGAAGCAGCGCCGGTGGGTGCGGCTGCGCTGGGGGCGGGTGCCCCGGTTGTGCCGGCGCCGGATGCACTGCTGCCTGAGGTGCCGCCTCCCGACGAGCTGCCGCCGGATGACTGCGTCTGTGACTGCGCTTCAGCTTTTGCGACGGCAAGATCCTGTTCCGCCTTGGCGACTTTCTGGCATGCCTTCTTGGCGTCGCCGACCTGATCGTTGCATTTCGCGTTGGCGACCTTGTACTGCGATTCGGCCTTGGCCTTTTCCAGATCAAGCCGGTTCTTCGGCGTATCGCGCTCGGTGACCTTCATCTGCGCTTCCGCGACCTGCTGCTGGGAATCCGCTTCCGCCTTGCAAATGTCCTTGGCGTTGTCCTTCATGCCGTTGCATTTTTCCATCGCGGCCTTGTATTGCTGATCGATCTGCTGCTTCTGCGATTGCTGCCCTGATGCCTGTTGTGCATTCTGCGCATAAGCGGCGCCGGCAAGGCCCAATGCCACCGAGGCGGCGATTGCAGTAAGTTTCGCATTCATGAGAGTTCTCCTTTCACTGACGGGATGGGGCAAGGCCCAAGCAAACTGCACGCCATGGCAGCGATGGCGGCTGGCAATCCGGTGTCGATCTTGCACCGGGATCGCGGCCCATTTCACTGAGGACTTGTGCAGCAGCGCATGAACTGCTGAACCGGTTCAGCGAACAATGCGTCGGCATTGCAACAATGAGGTCGGGAAAGGCGAAAAAAGTACACCGTTGCCGCGTAGTTTTTGCGAAGTGCAAGGTGAGCATGCCACCACGGGATCCGCTGCGGCAGATGATCGTAAAAAGGGAGCCATCGGGCGGCCAAGAGATGGCACGGCCGGATGCTTGCAACCGGTTTCCAGCTGCTTCGCCACCGTCATCAACCGGCCTCGCACCGTCATGACCGTAAGCGCATGCCGGCAAGGCTCCCTTTGGAAGAGCGCGATGTACTGGCTAACGTTCCGCCTGCCCTTCGCGGGACGCTTCCCCGTCCGGCGGCTCCGGAGAGTGATCCTCGTGGCCGCCGATCCATCCGTCGATACCATCCGGAAAATTCTTCGGCTCATGCAGGTGCCACAACTGCCTGTCGCCGTTGGCCAGGGCAAATACCAGCAGCGAGCGGCCAGTGACCTCATAGCAGTGGCCGAAATCGAAGGTGGGCCGCTCGACGCGGTCGGGATCGTTGGTATCAATCAGCGCCACCCAATGCTTGCCGTCCGGGACCTGCGGCAGCGTGAACATCACGACGTCATGATGGGCATTGAAGACGATCAGCAAGGTGGCGTCCGATCCCAGCCGCTTGATGCCGGTTGCCTGCGCCCGTCCGTCGAGCAGCATGCCGAAGCATTTGGCATTGGTGTCCTCCCATTGCCCGTCGGTCATCTCGCTCGCATCCGGCGCCAGCCATGTAACATCCTTGACGCCCAGGTCCTCGTTGTAATTGCCGGTCAGGAAACGGCCACGGTTCAGGATGGGAAAGTTCTTGCGGACCGCCAGCAGCCGGCGGGTGAATTCCAGCATGGTGCGATCATCGGCGGATACCTTCTCCCACTCCAGCCAGCTGATCGGGTTGTCCTGCGCATAGGCATTGTTGTTCCCGCGTTGCGAATTGCCGATTTCGTCACCCGACAGGATCAGCGGCGTGCCGCGCGACAGCACCAGGGTCGCCATCAGGTTGCGCTTCTGCCGTTCGCGCAAGGCTTTGATTTCCGGATCGTCGGTGGGCCCCTCCACGCCATGGTTCCATGAATGATTGTTGGAATGCCCGTCGCGGTTTTCCTCGCCGTTGGCCTCGTTGTGCTTGTCGTTATAGGAGACCAGATCGTTCAGCGTGAAGCCGTCGTGCGCGCAGATAAAATTGACGCTGGCCCAGGACCTGCGGCCGCGCTTGTTGAACAGGTCGCCGGAACCCGAAACGCGCGAGGCAAAGTCGGCAAGCTTGCCTTCGTCGCCTTTCCAGTAGGCGCGGACGGTGTCGCGGAACTTGTCGTTCCACTCGGCCCAACCCGGCGGAAACTGGCCGACCTGGTAGCCGCCCGGACCGATGTCCCATGGTTCGGCGATGAGTTTCACGCTCGACAGCACCGGATCCTGGCGGCATGCGTCGAGGAAGCCGCCGCCCTCGTCGAATCCGTAGGGCTCGCGCGCGAGGATGGTGGCAAGGTCGAATCGGAAACCGTCGACCCGCATCTCCTGTGCCCAGTAGCGCAGGGAATCGGTCACCATCTGCAGCACCCGCTGGTGGGAAAGATTGACGGTATTGCCGGTGCCGGTGTCATTGATATAGAAGCGCTTGTTGTCCGGCATCAGGCGGTAGTAGCTGGCATTGTCGATACCCTTGAGCGACAGTGTCGGCCCGAGCTCGTTGCCTTCCGCAGTATGGTTGTAGACCACGTCGAGAATGACCTCGATGCCTGCCGCATGGAACTGGTTCACCATCTCCTTGAACTCGTTCGCAAAAGGCGAAGCGAGGTAGGCGGAATGCGGCGCAAAGAAGGCGATGGAGTTGTAGCCCCAATAATTCCTCAGGCCTTTCTCGATGAGATAACTGTCATTGATGAAGGAGTGGACCGGCAGCAGCTCCGCGGTCGTGATGCCGAGCGCGCGCAGATACGCCGCCACCTCGGACTGGGCCAGCCCCATGAAGGTGCCGCGCATCTCCTTCGGCACGCGCTCGTTGAGGGCCGTGAAACCCTTGACGTGCATCTCGTAGAAGACGGTGTTTTCCCATTGCACGCGCGGCCGGGCCGCATTGCCCCATGTGAAGGCGGGGTCGATGACGCGGCACTTCGGCACCAGGTGCGCACTGTCGCGTTCGTCGAAGGACAGGTCCTTGTCCGGCGAATCGAGCTTGTAGCCGAAAACCTCCGGTCCCCAGGTCAGGTCGCCGACCAGCTGCTTTGCATACGGGTCGATGAGCAGTTTGTTCGGGTTGAAGCGGTGGCCGGCGTCCGGCTCATAGGGGCCGTAGACGCGGTAGCCATAGACCGTCCCCGGGCGCGCGGCCGGCAGGTAGCCATGCCAGACTTCGTCGGTGTATTCGGGCAATTCGATCCGCTCGATCTCCTTGACCCCATCGATATCGAACAGGCACAGCTCGACCTTCGTCGCATGCGCTGAAAACAGCGCGAAGTTCACACCAAGCCCGTCCCAGGTCGCGCCCAAGGGAAACGGATGGCCCTCGCGGATGACCGAGGGTTTAAGAATACGGGGTGCCGCGGTGGATGTGCAGTCCTTCGGAGGGGTCATTGCGCTTTTCTTTACTCGATCGGGGAAATGAACAATGGCGACAGGCAATGATTTACATCACGCCTTCGCCGCATCAAGCGGTGCCGTGCCTTTGCATCGATGATTTCCCTGCCGAACGCCCACGGTGCGCCTGCGGCAGTTCGGGTTACTCAGCGATGCGCCGACACAAACGAGCCTGCTGTCAGATCATCCGGGGACTTGACTGGTTCACAAGAAATGCCCTCGGTACGGACTGCGTCAAGGTATTGCAACCACTGCCGTGAAGTTTTGGCGGCACCCTTCCCGCGAACAATGTGCGTTGTGCCTGATCTGAATGCGATGCATGGGAATCAGGCCGGGTTGATCGGTAAGGAACCAGTCCGGCTTTCTGCCGGGCAGGCAGGGCGAGGCAAAACAACCCGAAGATGTAAGCACATGCGGATATTGACGATACGAAATAATGTCCCAGAGCATGGCAGACAAAACTTGCCAATGAGGAAGCCCGGGTCCGGCGGCGTAGATATGATTGTCCATACCTCCGGGATACGGAAAACCTGTGGGGACCAGAGCTTGTCGTATACAAGCGCTTCGCCAGAAGGTGGTGAAATACGCATGGTGATCCTGCGACGGCTTCAAAGCAGGTTACTCATGCGAAAAAGAGCCGAAGTCCAGATGGGTTGTCAGCCTAAAATGACGTCTGCTTCGAAGTCATGCCATATCAGGTAAGGAAATAAATGGATTTACATATCGAATTTACCGGAGACAGCAAGATGGCCGCGCTCCTGCGCGCGCACGATTGGTCGACATCCGCACTCGGTGATCCAAGCGCCTGGCCGTTGTCATTGAGAACGATCGTCCGGTTGATTCTGAACTCCAAGTTTCCGATGTTCGTGGCCTGGGGACCCGATCTCGGTTTCCTTTACAACGACGCCTACGCAGACATCCTCGGAAGCAAGCATCCCCGGTCACTGGGGGCGCGGTTTCAGGATATCTGGCATGAAATATGGCCTGACATCAGTCCGATCGTCGAGACCGCGCTTCGCGGACAATCCAGCTATTTTGAAGACCTGCCGCTCAATGTCATGCGCGCGGGACACCAGGAGAAAGCGTGGTTCACGTTTTCCTATTCGCCGCTTCATGACGACCAGGGCAATATTGCAGGAATGCACTGCTCCGTCGTCGAGACCACCAAGATCGTCAGGGACAGGACGCTGCGTGAATTTCAACTGAATCTGGCAAATAAGCTTCATGCCCTGGCAACGTCGGACGAGATCGTGACGACCGCCGTGGAGATGCTGGCCGAGTACCTGGGCGCCTCGCGTTGCTGGTATGCCGAGATCGAGGACGCCACGGGTGTATTTCATACGAAGAGCGGCTGGCAGGAACCCGGATTGCCGGCGCTGCCGCCATCCGGAAAGATCGACGATTTCAGCCCGTTGTTGCTTCCGGTTTTAAGGAATGGAGAGGCGTTCGTATCCGATGACATGACGTCCGACCCGCGTACGCGTGATTTTGCGGACCGCTATCTCGCATTGGGCATCGCCTCCATGCTCATCGTTCCGGTTCTGAAGGACGGCGAACCGGCGTTCAACATCAACGTTACCAGGTCCGTCCCCTACGCCTGGACCGCGGAGGACATCCAGGCCGTCAAGGACGTCATGGACCGTACCTGGATCGCGATGGAAAGCGCTGTTACGCAGCAGCGACTCAAGGTGGAACGGGACCAGAGCGACCATATCCTCAACCGGATGGGCGAAGGCTTCATGCTGATCGGGTCCGACGGGCGTATTGGCAAGGTTAATTCTGAAGGGTTGCGGATACTGCGTCGCCCGACGATCGATGTCCTGGGAAAGGTGCATCGCGACCTCTGGCCGGACGATGTCGGGCGCAAGGTTGCCACGGCATTCTCGGGCGTCGCCGCGACAGGGGCAGCCGCCATCATCGAGCTCGATTTTCCGACGGAGCGATCGGGGGCCATCTGGCTTGAAATGCGGATCAGTTCCCTGAAGAGGGAAGGCCTGGCGGTGTTTTTCCGGGATGTGACGGCGCAAAACTGGCCGCACTCGCCTTGCGCCGCAGCGAGGAACACCTGGCATCCCTGTTTGAACAGACGGCGGCAGGCATCGCGGAGCGCGACCTCCAGGGCAGGCTCATCCGGGTGAATGAGCGCCTTTGCCGCATTCTCGGACGTCCCCGGGAGGCCGTGCTGGGAATCAATATCCATGATCTGACGCACCCCGACGACCTGTCGCGAAGCGAGGCCGCCTTCCAGCGGCTGCTGGTCGACGGCCAGCCGTTCGACATCGAAAAACGCTACCTGAAACCGGATGGAACGCCTGTCTGGGTCAGTACGACGGTCAGCCTGATCCGGAAGGTTGATGGCCAGGCGACCGATTCGGTCCTTGCCGTCATCCTCGATATCACGGAACGCAAGCGCGCAGAGGAAGCATTGCAGGACGAGACCCGGATCCTTGAACTTCTCAATCGCTCGGGCCAGTCCCTGGCGTCCACCCTGGACCTGAACACATTGCTTCAGACGGTCACCGACTCCGGTCGCGCGCTGACGGGCGCGGAGTTTGGCGCGTTCTTTTACAACGGCAAAGATGAGAGCGGCGATGCCTTCCTGCTCTACAACCTTTCGGGCGCATCGAGGGAAGCCTTCGATCGGTTCGGGCACCCGCGACCGACGGCTGTGTTCAAGCCGACCTTCATCGGTGAACCGCCCATCCGCAGCGACGATATCACGCAGGATCCAAGGTACGGCGGGATGGCGCCCCACTACGGGATGCCGAAAGGACATCTGCCGGTCAGGAGTTATCTTGCGGCGCCGGTGATATCCCGTTCAGGGGACGTGATCGGCGGACTGTTCTTCGGCCATTCCCGGGTGGCGGTATTCACCGAACGCACCGAGCGGCTCATCATCGGTCTTTGCGCGCAGGCCGCGATGGCGATCGACAATGCGCGCCTGTACGACCTTGCCCAGAAGGCGGCGGAGGAACGCCAGGTGCTGCTGTCGAGCGAACGCGCCGCACGCTCCGAGGCAGAACGCCTGAACCACTCGAAGGACGAGTTCCTGGCCATGCTGGCGCATGAACTGCGCAACCCGCTGGCTCCGGTTAGTGCCGCCGCCGAGATCCTCCGACGTGCGGGCAATGACCCCGGCCGGGTGCGGCAGGTCAGCGACATCATTTCACGCCAGATCGGCCACCTGAGCCATCTGATCGATGACCTGATGGATGTCTCCCGGGTGACGCGAGGCCTGATCCGGCTTGACACGCAGCCGCTCGACCTGAAAACCATCATCGGCACCGCGATCGAACAGGTCAGGCCGATGATCGAGGCAAGGCACCACAGCCTGACGACACGCATCGATGCCGACCATGCCATCGTCAACGGCGACCGGATACGCCTGGTGCAGGTGATCGCGAATCTCCTGACCAATGCGGCCAGGTACACGCCGGCGCATGGCGACATCACACTGAACATCGAGACGGACGGCAAGTACGCGAGGATCGTCGTGACCGACAACGGCGACGGGATCGATGCCGCTCTTCTGCCCCATGTTTTCGATTTGTTTACGCAAGGCACCCGCGGCCTGGACCGCAGGCAGGGAGGACTTGGAATCGGCCTGGCTCTCGTGAAGGCAATCGTCAGCCTTCACCATGGAGAAGTGCAGGCATTCAGTCACGGTGCGGGCAAGGGAAGCACGTTCACGATATCGATTCCGCGAGCGCACGGCGAAACTCTCCCGCTCCAGGACGCGAGAAGCGATGAGAAAGAGACGCGGCGTCTGTCCATCCTGGTGGTCGACGACAATCCCGATGCCGCCGAATCGCTCCGCATCCTGCTGGAAGCCGTCGGCCACCGTGTCGTGGTTGCTCCCAATGCGATGGATGCGATGAACAGGACGGATCTTGAATCAGTCGATGTTTTCATCCTCGATATCGGCTTGCCTGATATGACCGGTTACGATCTGGCGAAGGCATTGCGCCGGCAACCCGGCCTGGAGGACAAGACGTATATTGCGTTGACGGGTTACGGGCAGCCGCAGGATCGGCAGCTTTCCAGGGAAGCCGGATTCGGCCATCATTTCGTCAAGCCGGTGAACAATCAGTTGTTGCTGAACGTGCTTGGCGAAGTCGAATCCACCGGCCTGCGCGCCTGATTGCGGATTCCCGGACTGTCGGATCGCACCGCAGCCCGGAAACATTGGTGTTGTTGCGCGCGCATCCCGTCAACCCGTTGCTGCAACGGCCACGGTCACGGCCTCGACGCGATTTCTTCCCGATGCCTTGGCTTTATACATCGCCTTGTCGGCGGTGTTGAGCAGATTCGTGAACGTGAGATTGTCGGTCGTGAGTTCCGCCACCCCGAAGCTCGCGGTGCACCAGATCTCGGCGCCGCCCGCCTTGATCGGCGTGCCCATGATCGATAGCCGCAACCGGTCGGCGAGTTGTATGGCGCCGTCGAGCGGCGTGTGCGGCAGGATGACGACAAACTCTTCGCCTCCAAGCCGGCTGACATGGTCGGCATCCCTGACGGCGGCAGTCAGTATCCCGGCAAAGCGCACCAGCACCTTGTCGCCGACGCCGTGGCCGAAGCTGTCGTTCACCCGCTTGAAATGGTCGCAGTCGAGCAGGATGATGGACAGCGGATAGCCATACCGCCGGGCGCGGCCGAATTCGACTTCGCCGATTTCCAGCAAGGCACGGCGGTTGAGCAATCCCGTCAGCGCATCATGCGAAGCCAGCTTCCGAAGTTCCTCCTCGATCAGCTTGAGCCTGCTCACATCCTGATGGACGATCACCACCGTTCCGTCGTCCATGCGCAACGGCCTTACCCGCATGTTGAACCAGCGCCGGGCTTCCGGGGAATGACAGGGATACTCCGCTTCGAACGAGTTGCTGCTGCGCGCCATGACGCTGCGGATGCCTGCCGCCACATCCGGACCGTTTTGCGCTTCGCCGTCGCTCACGGAGGCAAAATAGCTTTCGCCGTCGGACGACAGATCCTTCCGGTAGCCGTTGGCTTTCGCGAATTCGCGCCATGCGGAATTGGTACGGCGGATGATGCCGTTTTGATCGACGATGGCGATATGGGCGTCGACCGAATCGAGGACGGATTCCGCGAAATCGCGTGCCGAAATCAATTCTTTCTTCTGCCGTTCCTCGCGGTCCAGGCCCTTCAGCAGCAGGCGCGTGAACACGAACATCATGCTCAGGACAGCCGACAGCGCAATCATGCCCCACAAGGCTCGCCTCTTCACCGGGCTCAACAGCTCCGGGACCGATTTCGTCGCCACCACGACGAACGGGCTGTGGCTGGAGGCACGGTAGGCGAGGATTCTCGGCGCCTTGTCGAAAGGCGAGGTGGTGGTGAACGTGCCGACCGGCGCTGTCGGAATCAGCTCCGTGAACAACTTGTCCTTGCCCAGATCCGGCGATATGTTGCCCGGGATGGCAGGTTCGCGCAGGAGTGTCTTGCCGTCGCGCCGGATGAGGGCGACACTGCCGTTCGGCCCCAGGTCGAGGGAACTGTAGAACTGGCTGAAGTAACTGATCTCCATCGATGCAAGCAGGATGCCGTTGAAATCGCCCTGCCTGTCCTGCAGCCTTAGTCCGAGCGTGAAGATCGGCTTGCCGTTGAATCGGCTGACGATCGGCGCGCTGAGGAAGAGATGCACGCGCTGGTCCCGGTGCGCCTTGAAGAACTCCCTGTCCGCGGTCGAAAACCTGGCCCAGGGATAATCCGTTGTCAGCAAGCGGATATCGCCCTGCTTGTCGATGACGGCGATGGAACTGACTTGCGGTTGCCGCAGGGCGTATGCCCGATAGCGTTCCCACTCCGCCCGGCCGGGCGCCCAGGTTGCCAGATCAACGCCGTTGAGCTCCTTTGCAATGGTCTCCAGCGTCAGCTCCACCGAGTCGAAGCTGCGCTGCGCATGTTCCTCCAGGGCGATAGCCAGGCTGCGATTGCTTTCCATTCCGGCGGACAGCGAATCCTTGTATGCGCGCCAATACACATACACGCATGCCAATACCAGGACGAGCGCGAAAACGAGCACGGTGCAGACGATCGGCGTCTTGCGATTCGATGTGGCGGTGATCCGCGATTCGGGGGGCGGTGTATGAAACTTGGACATTAAGTGCATGCAATGTGTTGGCATATTGCCTAAAGCCGGTCCGGCTTTGCACATCATAAGAGAATATCCGCCGCGAAACTATGCCAATCGCTTGAAACGCCACACCTTCGGGCCGGCCCATCCTGTTTTGGCGGGCACCGGGAACCGTTTCCTTAGTCCTGGCGGGCATGGATTGTTTAGGAAGCGTACCAATCAGCAATGTTTTCTTGTTCGTCCGGTCGTCCGTCAATATGGCCCGGACGCTGCCTGCCGGCTGTTTGATGGCCTGACTGCAACGCTATGGATATTCGGCCTGGCCGCATAAGGCTTGCCGCCACGCATACAAAAAGGAACTTGGTCGCGGACCGGGCAAGACCTTCATGATGGACGTATATGTCAGCAATCATATTGAGTGATGTTTCAGCGAGGTTCAGTATCGTGGTTTTTAGACATTATTGAGCGGTTGCGACCATGCGAAACTCTCCAAAGCCAATGGCCCGCCCATGGATGTTCGGAGCCTATGCGGTATATGCGGCGGATATGCTGACCGCGCGGGAAGCGTATGAACGTTTGCGCGCGGACGCCACCTGCTTCGGGCCGTCCGGCGCAATTACGCTGGAAACCGGTGAAGCCGTCTGTTGGGTGAATATTCACTACGGGCTTTCCAGTGACGGCAAAGAAGTGAAAGACTAGAGCAATGGGATGGACGTCCCCAACCGTAACGGCATCGAATGTGCCAAAGTGGAAGTGTCAAGCAACCACTTAAACCGATTTGCGCAATGGTATGCGGACGACGCGGGCCGCTTCGGGACGCATACCAT
>NZ_DAIUCO010000176.1:0-11555 GCF_036846085.1 Noviherbaspirillum sp.
TCCGAATACAAGTCGCGAAAGCGCAGGCTCTCCGTCGTGCATCCGGGAGTGTTGTCTTTCGGGTAAAAATACAGGACCAACGTTTTGCCGCGATAGTCTGAAAGCTTGAAAGTGCGGTCGCCGGTCATGGGGCCCGAGAATTCCGGGACGGCACTATTGAGTGCCGGTGGACGATCTGCCAAGTTGTTCTCCTGATCCATGGTGGTTTCTTGCCTTGCCGTGAGCCGTCAATTGTAATTCGGCTATTTTATGTGGATTCGAATCCCAACGGTGCTTTTCACGCTGCCATCGAGTGATCGAATATCAACGCAAGGGCAACTTTGCGGCCTTCCGCCATCAGGATATTGTAGGTCCGGCATGCCGCCTGGTTATCCATGCATTCCACGCCGACCCTGCGGGATGTGAGCGGTGCGGTAAGCTTGGGATGAACGAAGCGCTGGCGCTCGCCGGTGCCGAGTATGACCACTTCAGGCATCGCCGCGTCGATCTGCTTGAAATCATCGATAGTGAGTGCTTCGAAGGACACCGGAGGCCAGGAAACCGGCGCGGTTTCGGGCATGACCAGCAGGCTGTATTCAAAGCGGATGGCATTGATTTCCACGCCATCCTTGTCATAAGCGGTTACGGTTTGGTAATGCTGGGTCGGGGTGGTATGCAGTTTCATGGCGAAATGGAGGCTGCGAAGGCAAAGAATTGATGTGGCTGCATGCTCGGCAAGCAATTTTCTCTGCCTTCTACGACAGGAGGATGAGCTTGAAATTCCTGCATTGGAGCGAAAAGATGCCGCATTGTAGCGCTTTCAAAGCCTTGCATGACCGGTATGCATTGATAAAACGGGTTGCTTTCGGCAAAATGAACCCCTTTTGGCGGTGCAGCATTGCATCCCAAGTATTCTATCGACGATAAGGGATTGCACACGTGCGACCGATTCAGAAATCAAAGAAGCTGGCAGACGTCTGCTACGACATCCGCGGGCCGGTGCTTGAAAAGGCCAAGCAGATGGAGGAGGAAGGCCACAAGATCATCAAGCTGAACATCGGCAATCTTGCCGTATTCGGTTTCGATGCGCCGGATGAGATCGTGCACGACATGATCATCAACATGTCCAATGCCTCCGGTTATACCGACTCCAAGGGCATGTTCGCGCCACGCAAGGCGATCATGCACTACACGCAGGAAAAGCATATCGCCGGCGTCACGATTGACGATATCTACATCGGCAACGGCGCATCCGAACTGATCGTGATGGGCATGAATGCCCTGCTCAACACCGGTGACGAAGTGCTGGTGCCGGCGCCGGATTATCCACTCTGGACCGCAGCGGTCAGCCTTTCAGGCGGCAGGCCGGTGCATTACATCTGCGACGAGGCGGCCGACTGGTTTCCGGATATCGAGGACATCAAGAAAAAAATTACGCCGAACACCAAGGCAATCGTCGTCATCAATCCGAATAACCCGACCGGCGCACTCTATCCTGTCGAGTTGCTGCAGGAAATCGTGGAGCTTGCGCGCAAGCACCAGCTGATCGTGTTCGCAGACGAGATTTACGATAAGACCTTGTATGACGGCGTGACGCATACCTCGATCGCATCATTGGCGGACGATGTGCTTTTCCTGACCCTCAACGGCCTGTCGAAAAACTACCGTTCCTGCGGCTACCGTGCAGGCTGGATGGTGGTATCGGGCGAGAAGAAGCATGCGAAGGATTACATTGAGGGGCTGAACATGCTGGCCTCGATGCGCCTGTGCGCCAATGCGCCCGGCCAGTACGCCATTCAGACAGCACTCGGCGGGTATCAGAGCATCAATGATCTTGTCGGTCCTGGCGGCAGGCTGCTGAAACAGCGTGACCTTGCGCACAAGCTGCTGACCGATATTCCGGGCGTGACGTGTGTCAAGCCGAAGTCGGCGCTTTACATGTTCCCGAAGCTCGATCCCAATATGTATCCGATCGCCGACGACCAGCAGTTTGCCTACGAGCTGCTGGCCGAGGAAAAGGTACTGATCGTGCAGGGAACCGGCTTCAACTGGATGACACCCGATCACTTCCGGGTGGTATTCCTTCCCAACTCCGACGATCTTACCGAGGCATTCGGGCGAATCGCACGGTTCCTCGACGGCTACCGCCGGCGTTACAGCAAGGCGGCTTGAGAGCCGTCTTGCAAGGCCCACGGCATTTGCCAATAAAAGCTATCAACTATCCAGACCATATGAAACCCATCAAAGTAGGCTTACTCGGGATCGGCACCGTCGGATCCGGCACATTCAACGTACTGAAGCGCAACCAGGAAGAAATCATGCGCCGCGCGGGCCGCGGCATCGTCATCACGATGGTGGCTGACCTGAACACTGCGCGTGCCAAGGAATTGACCAATGGCGAATGCGAAGTGGTCAATGATGCCAACCTCGTGGTCAACAGTCCCGATGTCGATATCGTGATCGAACTGATCGGCGGGTACGGCATCGCCAAGGACCTCGTGATGAAGGCAATCGCCAACGGCAAGCACGTGGTCACCGCCAACAAGGCATTGCTGGCGACCCACGGCAACGAAATCTTCAAGGCCGCGCAGGAAAAAGGCGTCATGGTGGCGTTCGAGGCGGCGGTTGCGGGCGGCATCCCGATCATCAAGGCGCTGCGTGAAGGTTTGACTGCGAACCGCGTCCAGTGGATCGCCGGCATCATCAATGGCACCACCAACTTCATCCTGTCCGAAATGCGTGACAAGGGACTGGATTTTGATGTGGTCCTGAAGGAGGCACAGCGCCTCGGCTATGCGGAAGCGGATCCGACGTTCGACATCGAAGGAGTTGACGCGGCTCACAAGGCGACCATCATGTCGGCGATCGCCTTCGGTATCCCGGTGCAGTTCGACAAGGCACATGTGGAAGGCATCACAAGCCTGCAGTCGACTGATATCCAATACGCGGAACAACTCGGCTACCGGATCAAGTTGCTCGGCATCGCCAAGCGCACCGAAGTCGACGGCAAGGCGGGCATCGAACTTCGGGTGCATCCGACGCTGATTCCTGCCAAGCGGCTGATCGCCAATGTGGAAGGGGCGATGAATGCGGTACTGGTGCAGGGCGATGCGGTGGGTGCGACTTTGTATTACGGCAAGGGCGCGGGCTCCGAACCGACCGCCTCGGCGGTCATTGCCGACCTGGTGGACATTACGCGGCTGGCCACCGCCGATCCGGAACACCGCGTGCCACACCTTGCCTTCCAGCCGCATGCGATGACGGATATTCCGATTGTGTCGATGTCCGAAGTGGTCACCAGCTACTACTTGCGCATGCAGGTAGCGGATCAACCCGGCGTCCTGGCGGATGTAACGCGCATCCTCGCGGATTCGTCGATTTCCATCGATGCGATGCTCCAGAAAGAGCCGGCAGAGGGCGAAACCCAGACCGATATCATCATGCTGACGCACCAGGCGCGGGAGAAGCATGTCGATGCCGCGATCGGCAAAATCGAGGCGCTGTCAACCGTGGTCAGCAAGGTCACGAAGATCCGCCTCGAGCAATTGGCTTAATCAGAGCCAAAGTCGTCCCAGCTAGTCATCCGCCGCGATCAGCGGTGGATGACGACAAGCAAGCCCTTTGCTTCTGTCTTCCCGGTATTGCGGATCGCGTGGTCGCGGTCTGCCCGGTATCGTGCCGTGGCGCCACTCTTCAATTTCTTCCTGATGCCGGCCACATCCAGTTCGAGCGTGCCATGTGTGACAGTCAAATGTTCCATGGTGCCCGGATCGTGGGAATTGGATACCAGTGCGCCATCTGGTGCCAATGTCAATTCATACCATTCGTACTTCCCGGCAAGTTCCATGGGACCAAGGATGCGCAAGACATAGCCGGAGTGCGTTCCCGGTAGTGTCGGCGTCTCATGCGGCTCAACGATTCTCACCGTTTCCTCTTCCCTGGCTTCCCCGGCGAGCAGCTCCTGTATGCCGATTCCCAGCGCGTTGGCGAGCCGCCATGCAACGGCAATGGTCGGATTCGCTTTCTCCCGCTCAATCTGAGACAGCATGGATTTCGATACGCCTGCGGCACGGGACAAGTCTTCCAGTGTCAAACCACGTTTTTGGCGGATCTGCAGCAGAGTGGCGCCGACTTCTGGCGGCGTGTTGGGTGGCATTGGGTCCATTTCCGTCCTTGCAAATCCAATCGGGCACGAATATTATTCGATATATTAAAAATAATTTCGCTATAGTGAAATTTTGAGGATTCTATCAACTATATCGAACGTATCGTAGCAGAAGCGCCAAATGCTGGACCAGCCCGGATCGGACGTCTCTATTTGAATCCAGAAGGATGTTGCTATGGAAAAAAGCCACGCTGCAGCGGATTTTCACCATCGACTTGCGAACGATCTGTCGGATCTGCGGGAGAAGGGGCTGTTCAAGATCGAGCGGGTAATCGCATCGCCGCAAGGTGCTACGGTGCAATCCGACGACGGCCGGACTCTCATCAATCTTTGCGCAAACAATTATCTCGGCCTGTCTGGCGATAGCCAGCTTGCGCATGCGGCGATCCGGGCCATCGAACATTACGGCTACGGAATGTCATCGGTCCGCTTCATTTGCGGCACCCAAACCGTTCATAAGCAACTGGAGCGCGCGCTTGCCGATTTTCTCGGCATGGAAGACGCGATCCTGTATGCCGCGGCCTTCGACGCGAACGGCGGCCTGTTCGAGCCGCTGTTCGACGAAGAGGACGCGATCATTTCGGATGCGCTTAACCATGCATCGATCATCGACGGCATACGGCTGTGCAGGGCGGCGCGCTACCGCTTTCAGCACAACGACATGAGCGATCTCGAAGTGCAATTGCTGGCAGCTGCCGGCAAGCGCCATAAGCTGATCGTGACGGACGGCGTGTTTTCGATGGACGGCACGATCGCCCAACTGGACCGCATCTGCGATCTGGCGGATCGGTATGGCGCCCTGGTGATGATCGACGAGTCGCATGCGTCCGGCTTCATGGGGCCGAACGGGCGCGGTACGCATGAACATCACGGCGTCATGGGCCGCGTCGACATCATTACCGGCACCCTCGGCAAGGCGCTTGGCGGGGCGATGGGCGGCTTTACCGCCGCGCGGCGCGAAGTGATCGAAACCCTGCGGCAGAAGTCACGGCCGTATTTGTTTTCCAATTCTCTGGCGCCGGCGATCGCGGGCGCGTCGCTCTCGGTGCTGGAACGCCTGTCGTCGTCGAGCGAGCTGCGGGACCGGTTGCATGACAACACCCGCTATTTCCGCGCGGCGATCACGGAGCTCGGCTTCACTATCAAGCCCGGCACGCATCCGGTCGTCCCGGTGATGCTCTTCGATGCGCCCCTGGCGCAGCGGTTCGCGCAAAAGCTGTATGCGCTTGGCGTACTGGTGAGCGGTTTCTTCTATCCGGTGGTGCCGATGGGACAGGCACGCGTGCGCGTGCAATTGTCCGCCGCGCATACCCGCGAACAACTGGATAGTGCATTGGCAGCATGCAGGCAGGCGGGTGACGAACTCGACCTGCTCGGAAAATAGGAGAGTGCGTCATGGAAAAAATCCTGATCATCGGTGCGAATGGCCAGATCGGTAGCGAGCTGTTCGATGCGCTTGCGGAAAGACATGGACACGGAAATGTCATCGCGGCCGACATTGGTCCGAACAGCCTGTTCGACGCGCCCGTCTACGAATGTCTCGACGTGCTGGATGCCGGTCGCGTGGCGCACGTCATCGAGCGATATGCCATTACGCAGGTCTACCAGCTCGCGGCGCTGCTGTCGGTCACCGGCGAACAGGCGCCGCTGAAGGCTTGGACACTGAACATGAACGGTTTGCTGAATATCCTGGAAATCGCACGCGAGCGGCGGCAGGCCGGCAGGCCGATCAAGGTGTTCTGGCCGTCGTCGATCGCCGCCTTCGGTCCTCACACGCCCGCCGTCGATACGCCGCAGCTCGCGGTAATGGACCCGACCACCATCTACGGCATCAGCAAGCAGGCGGGCGAGCGCCTGTGCGAATATTACTTCAGCAAATTCGGCGTTGATGTGCGCAGCATCCGCTATCCCGGCATCATCAGCTACAAATCGCGGCCGGGCGGCGGCACGACCGATTACGCCATTGCCATGCTCGCCGCCGCCAAGCGAGGCGAGCGCTATGCCTGTTATCTCGGACCGGATACCACACTGCCGATGATTTACATGCCGGATGCGATCCGCGCGACGATCGAGCTGATGGAGGCGCCGGCCAGGGATCTTCGGATTCGTTCCTCTTACAACATTGCCGGGTTGAGCTTCAATCCCGCGGAACTTGCACATGCCATCCAATTGCACGTGACTGGTTTCGATGTCGATTACCGGCTGGACGACCGGCAGGCAATTGCCGATACCTGGCCGCACAGCCTGGACGATACCCATGCGCGTGCCGATTGGGGCTGGCATGCGGCCACCGATCTGGATAGGCTGGTCGCCGACATGCTGCGGAATCTCCCGCCGGCGTCCGGCAAGCTGCATCGCGTGGCGTAGCGGCGATCCGGTCGCAAGGATCGATTCATGGATATGCGTGTCTTCGACCTGTTCAAGGTCGGCATCGGCCCCTCGAGTTCGCATACTGTCGGCCCGATGCTGGCGGCACGGCGGTTCCTGCACGAGAGCGGCGCACTTGCGGACACGAAGGGCGTCACGGTGGAGTTGTTCGGCTCGCTGGCACTGACGGGCGCCGGTCATGCCACGGACAGGGCGATTCTGCTGGGTCTGTCCGGTGAATTGCCGGACCGGATCGAGCCGGAAACCATCGAGTCGAAACTGGCCGTTATCGCCGCGAGCAAGACGGTGCGGCTCCTGGGCCGTCATCCGGTTCCTTTCGATGTGGAGCGGGACCTGATCTGGCATCGGCAACTCAGCTTGCCGGGCCATCCCAACGGCATGCGATTCACCTTGGCATTGAACGACGGCACCTTGCATCAACGGGTTTTTTACTCCACCGGCGGCGGCCTCATCCACGCGGAGGATGAAGTCGGCACCACGGACGCCGGCCCGCCCCGCACGCTTCCTTTTCCGTTCGATGACATGGCTACGCTGCTGGCCCACGGCCGGGGATCGGGACTAAGCATCGCGCAGATGCTTCGTGCCAATGAATGCGTCCATGCCGACAACGATGCGCTCGATGCCGGCCTCGACCGTATCTGGGACGTCATGAGCGCCTGCATCGAGCGCGCCCTGAGCCGCCAGGGAGAGCTTCCCGGCGGCTTGAACGTAAGGCGGCGTGCAGCCGCGCTCTGGCAGGCGGCACGGGATGACGCGCCCGGCCTGCCGCATGATGCGATTCACAAGGTCAGCCTGTATGCGATGGCGGTCAATGAGGAAAATGCTGCGGGCGGGCGCGTGGTCACCGCGCCGACCAATGGCGCCGCCGGCATCGTTCCGGCGGTGCTGCGTTACTACGCCGTGGATTGCCGTCCGGCCGACCCGGCCAACGGAATCCGGGATTTCCTTTTGGCGGCATCGGCGGTCGGCATGCTGTGCAAGCGCAATGCCTCCATATCGGGCGCGGAGGTGGGTTGCCAGGGCGAGGTCGGCGTGGCCTGTGCGATGGCTGCGGCCGGACTTGCGGCCGCTCTCGGCGGCACGAATGACCAGATCGAGACGGCGGCGGAGATTGGCATCGAGCATCACCTCGGGATGACCTGCGACCCGATCGGCGGACTGGTGCAGATTCCCTGCATCGAGCGCAACGGCATGGGGGCGGTCAAGGCAATCACCGCCGCTTCGCTGGCATTGAGTGGCGACGGCATGCACCACGTCAGCCTGGACCAGGTGATCGAGACGATGCGCCAGACCGGCGCCGACATGCAGGCAAAGTACAAGGAAACCTCCCTCGGCGGTCTTGCCGTCCATGTCATTTCCGTCAACCACGCCGCCTGCTGACCCCGCGCAGGCGGAGGGTATAATGTCGCCCTTGCCGCTATTCCCAATCGATCCTTTTATGCAATACGTGTCCACTCGCGGCCAGGCCGCACCGCAGTCGTTTTCCCAGATTCTTCTCGGCGGCCTCGCTCCCGACGGCGGGCTGTACCTGCCTGCCGCCTATCCGCGGATTTCCGGCGCCGAGCTGGATGCGTGGCGCAAGCTGTCCTATGCCGACCTGGCATTCGAGGTGCTGAGGAAGTTCGCCACCGATATCCCCGAACAGGACCTCAAGGCGCTGGCACACAAGACCTATACCGCCGATGTGTACCGCAATGTCCGCGACGGCGAGAAAGCCGCCGACATCACCCCGCTGCGGGTGCTGGAAGAGCAGGGCGGCGGCAGGCTGGTGCTGCAGGCGTTGTCCAACGGTCCCACCCTGGCGTTCAAGGACATGGCGATGCAGCTGCTTGGCAATCTGTTCGAGTACACGCTCGCCAGGCAGGATGCGGAACTCAACATCTTCGGCGCCACGTCGGGTGACACCGGCAGCGCCGCCGAATACGCAATGCGTGGCAAAAAAGGCATCCGTGTGTTCATGCTTTCACCGCACAAGAAGATGAGCGCCTTCCAGACCGCGCAGATGTTCAGCCTGCAAGACCCGAACATCTTCAATATCGCGGTGCAGGGCGTGTTCGACGATTGCCAGGACATGGTGAAGGCGGTCTCGAACGACCTGGAATTCAAGGCCCGGCAGAAAATCGGCACGGTCAATTCGATCAACTGGGCGCGCGTGGTGGCGCAGGTGGTGTATTACGTGCGCGGCTACCTGAGTGCGACCACCAGCAACGACCAGAAGGTATCATTCACCGTCCCCTCCGGCAATTTCGGCAACATCTGCGCCGGCCATATCGCGCGCATGATGGGCGTGCCGATCGACAAGCTGGTCGCCGCGACCAACGAGAACGACGTGCTCGACGAGTTCTTCCGCACCGGCATCTACCGGGTGCGCAAATCTTCCGAGACGTATCACACCACCAGTCCCAGCATGGACATCAGCAAGGCGTCGAATTTCGAGCGCTTCATCTACGATCTGCTGGACCGTGACGCCAACCGGGTGCGCGCGCTTTTCAGGAAGGTGGAGACGCATGGTGGATTCGACCTGTCCGGCGCACCGGGCAGCGACGGCGACGAATTCCGGAAGGTGGCGCAATACGGCTTCGCCTCCGGCAAGTCGGTGCACCAGGACAGGGTGCAAACGATCCGCGACGTGCATGCGAAGCATGGTGTCACGATCGACACCCATACCGCCGACGGCGTGAAGGTGGCGCGTGAGCATATTTCGCCCGGGACGACGATGATCGTGCTGGAAACCGCCTTGCCTGCGAAATTCAACGAGACGATCCGCGAAGCTCTTGGCCGCGATGCCGAACGTCCAGCCGGATTCGAAAACATCGAGGCGCTGCCACAGCGTTTCGAGGTGATGTCGGCGGACGTCGGCCAGGTCAAGGCCTTCATCGCCGCCCACACCGGGCTGGCCTGATCGCGCATCAATTGCTTCCACGGAGCCGGGTATGACAGACAGGAAACCGATGCTGAGCCTCGCCGAAGCGCTTCACGCCTTGCTTTCTGCAGCGCAGGCCATCGCGGATCGCGAGACGGTCCCGACGCTCGACGCCAATGGCCGCGTACTTGCCGAGGCGCAGACCTCGCGTCTCGATGTGCCGCCGGCGGACAATACCCAGATGGATGGTTACGCAGTGCGGGCGGGCGACTGCGCCAGCGGGAATGCCGTTCTGGCCGTCTCGCAGCGCATACCCGCCGGCCATGTCGGTCAGCCGCTGCGGCCTGGCACGGCCGCACGGATTTTTACCGGCGCAATGATTCCCGACGGCGCCGATGCGGTCGTGATGCAGGAAGCATGCACCGCCAACGGCGACAGCGTCACGGTAAATCATGCGCCGCAACCGGGCGAGTGGATCCGGCGTGCCGGCGAAGATATCCGCGCCGGCAGCGTCATCCTGCCTGCAGGCACTCGGCTGCGTTCGCAGGAACTCGGATTGGCCGCATCGGTCGGCCTGGCGGAGTTGCCGGTGCTGCGCAGGCCGCGCGTCGCGGTGTTCTTCACCGGCGATGAACTAGCCATGCCGGGCGAAGCCCTTAAACCGGGCGCAATCTACAATTCCAACCGTTTCACCTTGCGGGCCCTGCTGGAGAATTTGGGCTGCGACATCACGGACTACGGCATCGTGCCGGATTCGCTGGATGCCACGCGCGACACCCTGCGCCGGGCCGCCGCCGGCCACGACCTCATCGTCACCTCCGGCGGCGTCTCGGTCGGCGACGAGGATCATGTCAAGCCGGCCGTCGAGGCGGAAGGGCGCCTGAACATGTGGCAGATCGCCATCAAGCCCGGCAAGCCGCTGGCCTTTGGAGAGATTCCGCGCGCCGGCGGCACTGCGCCTGCTTTTTTCCTTGGCCTGCCGGGAAACCCGGTGTCCAGCTTCGTGACCTTCCTGCTGCTGGTCAGGCCGTTCATCCTGCGCTTGCAGGGCGTGGAACAGGTTGCGCCGAGGGCGTTCATGATGCGTGCCGACTTCGCCTGGCCAAAACCGGACCGGCGCAATGAATTCCTGCGCGTCAGGATCAATGAGAATGGCGGCCTCGACCTGTTCCCCAACCAGAGTTCCGGCGTTCTAACGTCCACCGTGTGGGGCGACGGGTTGATCGACAATCCGCCCGGCAACGCGATCGCAGCGGGCGATACCGTGCGCTTCATTCCCTTCGATGCATTGCTTTCCTGACGCATAATGCAGCTTCCTTCGTACCGGTCAGCCACATGAATATTCAACTTCGTTTTTTTGCCAGCGTCCGTGAGTCTCTCGGCACCAGCCAGGAGACGCTGGCCGTGCCGGAGCAGGTGAAGACAGTCGGCGATGTGCGGGCCTTCCTGCGCGAGCGTGGCGGGGCATGGCAGGAGGTGCTGGCCGATGGCCGTGCGTTGCGCATGGCATGCAACCAGCAGATGACCGGTCCGGAAACGCGTATTACCGATGGCTGCGAAGTCGCTTTCTTCCCGCCGGTGACCGGCGGCTGAGCGGCGATCCATAGAGGAGAACACAATGCCGATCCGCGTTCAAACCGGGGACTTCGATATCAGCGCCGAAATCGCGAGGCTTCGCGGAGGCGATGCACGAATCGGCGCGATCGTCTGTTTCACCGGCACGGTGCGCGATATCAACGACGGCGCCAGCGTCGCAGCGATGGAACTGGAGCATTATCCCGGCATGACGGAAAAAGCGCTGGAAACCATCGTCACCGAGGCGAAGAGCCGCTGGGACATCATCGACGCATTGGTGATCCATCGCATCGGTCCGTTGCTGCCGCTGGATCAGATCGTGCTGGTGGCGGTCACCTCGGCCCATCGGGGCGAGGCCTTCGCGGCCTGCGAGTTCATCATGGATTATCTGAAGACCAGCGCGCCGTTCTGGAAAAAGGAACAGACCCCCGAAGGCGGCCGCTGGGTCGATGCGCGGACAACGGACGACGACGCCATGGCAAAGTGGAATCCTGGCATGGATGCCGCAGGCAGCGGCAGATGAGCTGGCTGGCGGTCGGGTTTGGCGCGGCAATCGGTGCATGGATCCGCTGGGCGCTGGGTATC
>NZ_DAIUCO010000177.1:0-11343 GCF_036846085.1 Noviherbaspirillum sp.
GTCGAGGGGATCGCGTTTGCCAGTATTCAGGTCGACACGCTCGCCGGCTCGCAGATCATCCAGCGACTTGCCCGACAGCTTGCCGTATCCCGGAAAGTCGCGCACCGAATAGTTGACATCCCCATCGGCAGCACGATATGCGAGACCACGCTGTTCCAGTTTGCCGATCAATGAAAGCATCTGCGGCACGTATTGCGTTGCGCGTGGCTCATGGTCGGGCTTTTGCACACCCAGTGCGGCAGCGTCTTCGTCCATGGCTGCAATGAAACGACCGGTGAGTTGGGAAATGCTTTCGCCGTTCTCGACAGCGCGCTTGATGATTTTATCGTCGATGTCGGTGATGTTCCGAACATAGGTAACATCCAGTCCGGACGCCCGCAGCCAACGCTGCACCATGTCGAAGACCACCATCACGCGTGCATGGCCCAAATGGCAGTAGTCGTACACAGTCATGCCGCATACATACATGCGTGCCTTGCCAGCCTGCATTGGAACAAAAGGCTGCTTCTCACGCGCAAGCGTGTTGTAGATTTTGATGACACTCATGGGGGCAAATTATCTGTTCCGGCTTACTGCAGTCACCGCACTGGCTTTGCGCATCCTACCGCACTGTCAACGTCGCCGCACTGTTGATGAAACCGCAGGATGGGAGCGGACTTGGCATAATTGTTTGCCGTGTTTATTTTGATAAAATACGCGACCGCGTTGCAGTATAACATTGATAAAAATCCGTCCTAACACAAGTACGGAACGATGTTCCGGCCTGCCAAAGAACCACCGGGCGGCATTCCTTTTTTATAAGATCTTTTGCCGGACCAAGGCGCAAAAGTTGCCGTGGGACACGGAAGATACACAATCGAAAACCCTCTGTAAAGAGCGCAAGGAAAACATGATGCAACATTCTCGCCGTACATTTGCCCGCCTGCTCGCCGCGGTGTCTTTGACCGCCGCCGTGGGAATTGTTCATGCAGCGGATGCCCCGCAAGTACTTCTGAAAACCAGCATGGGCGATATCACATTGGAGCTGTACCCGGAAAAGGCGCCGAAATCGGTTGCCAATTTTCTCGACTACGTCAAAAGTGGCCACTACAACGGCACCATTTTTCATCGCGTAATTGGAAATTTCATGGTCCAGGGCGGCGGCTTCGACAAGGACATGAAACAAAAGCCGACTAATCCGCCGATTGAAAATGAAGCCAAGAATGGCTTGAAGAACGAGCCGTATACGCTCGCCATGGCGCGGACATCGGCACCCCACTCCGCATCAGCGCAGTTCTTTATCAATGTCAACGACAACAGTTTCCTGAACCATCCAGGACAGGATGGCTGGGGATACGCGGTATTTGGAAAAGTAGTGAAAGGCAAGGAAGTGGTCGACAAGATCAAGGGCGTCGAAACCACTTCGAGCGGCATGTATCAAAACGTACCTGCCAAGCCGGTCGTGATCGAATCGGCATCGATAAGCAAGTAAGCATTCATAACCAACATAAGGATTACCATGGCTGTCATCTTCACCACCAACCACGGCCAGTTCAAGGTCGAACTCGATGCGGAAAAAGCGCCGAAGACAGTTGAAAATTTCCTCAACTACGTACGCTCAGGCCATTACAACGGCACGATCTTTCATCGCGTGATCGATGGCTTCATGATTCAGGGCGGCGGCTTTGAGCCCGGAATGAAGCAGAAGCCGACCAGTGCGCCCATTGAAAACGAAGCGAAGAATGGCCTGAAGAACGAGCCCTACACGCTCGCCATGGCACGCACCTCGGACCCACATTCCGCATCCTCGCAGTTTTTCATCAACGTGAAAAACAATAGCTTCCTTGATTATCCCGGCCAGGATGGGTGGGGCTACTGCGTTTTCGCCAAAGTCGTGGAAGGCATGGACGTGGTCGACAAGATCAAATCGGTGAAGACGACGCGGGCCGGCATGCATGCGGACGTACCGGTGGAAAATGTCGTTATCGAGAAAGCCGAGATCGTTTGACCGCCTCATTCGCAAGGAACCGGTGACCCGCATGGGTTCTGCCCCCACGGACAAAGCGCAGTCGGGTCCGGCTGCGCTGCTCGTCTCGGATATTCACCTGCAGCCTGCCCTGCCGCGAACTACCGAGGCGTTTTTTGCCTTTCTGCAGGTGCATGCAATCCATGCCGAACAGCTTTTCCTACTCGGAGACCTGTTCGAATATTGGGCCGGGGACGATGACCTCATCGCCCCCTACAACGCAAGCGTTGCGTACCGCATTCGAGAACTCAGTGATACGGGCGTTCACGTTTATTGGATAGCAGGAAACCGGGACTTTCTGATCGGCGCTGCATTTGCGGAAGCAGCGGGACTGAAGCTGTTACCGGATCCGAGTGCAATGACGATTGGCGGCAAGCGCATAACGCTGGCACATGGCGACGCCCAATGCACCGACGATACCGGTTACATGGCGTTTCGTGCCCAAGTGCGACAACCCGACTGGCAACGCCAATTTCTCTCCAAGCCTCTTGCACAACGCAAAGCCATCATCGCCGGCATGCGCACGGGCAGCCAGGAGGCGCAACGAAGCAAGTCGTACGAAATCATGGATGTGAACCCGGCTGCGATTGACGAACTTTTCAACAGCACAGGCAGTTCAGTCATCATTCACGGCCATACGCATCGACCCGGCCGGCATGAGTACATCGATCCGGACAATGACCTCGATCGCCGGCTGCGCTACGTGCTTCCCGATTGGGACTGCGATGCCGATAGTCCGCGTGGCGGCTGGATCGCGGTAAGCGGCAATGGCACGATTACCCGGCACCGCATTGATGGAACAACCATCGAAGATTAACGCCGGCGGGCTTATTCGAACTGTTTCTTGAAATCGTCGAACTGCTGCGTCAGCCGCTCGACTTCCTGCCTTAACCGAAGAACCTCCTCCTCCAGGTGCGCTACCCGATCGCGCCGCGGCGTTTCTACCTCAGAGGAAAAACTTGCCGCGGTTTCGTACCGTTGCACGGCGTCTTCGCCGGAAAGAAGGTGCGCATACCGAAATTCCTTGGTGCCGGGCGCACGCGCCAGCTTTGCCACCAACGGGGGATATTTGTCGATCAGGAATTGCAGTCCGCCTTCCACCTGCGCAACACTGGAAAACTCATGGACCCTGCCGCTACGCGCCCGGATCTCCCCCGCGGTTTGCACGCCCCGCAACATCAGCATCACGAGGACTGCCAATTTGTCCTGTTCGAGCGACCACTTCATGCGCATTCGGTGTTCATATTTCACCACCCGGGCACTGGCCTGCCGTACCTCCGAAACCAGTTTTTTCTCGATGAGGCGCTGCAGAACCTCCTGCACAACCTCTTCCGAGATCGACATGACCGGATCCCTGCTGGAGAGTTGATTGCACCCGTTCTGCAGCGCATTCAGGGAAAGCGGGTAGTTATCGGGCGTCAGTGCTTCCTTTTCCGCAAGGACTCCCAGTACGCGGATTTCAAAAGGATCGAGGAAATTGCTATCTGACCCTGGCGCGGTATGCGCTTCAGGGCTGCCATGCTCACTTGTCATCATCCTGTCCTATTCGACCATCTTGTTGAGTTGCGCCGGATCGAATTTCTCCAATTCCGGCAGCACGTCGCAAGACATACCGGCCGCTTTCATTGCAACAATCATTTTTTGAATCTGATTTTCCTGCGCCGCCACGTGACTGATCAAGCCATGCAAAGCGGATGACAGCGGGTCATCGCCATTCGGCGTCACGCCATACGCTGCAAACATGCGCGCGGTCGCATCCTCCCGCTGACGCGCCTGATCCTTTTGAACGATGTGCGCAGGATTGCCCACGGCGGTCGCACCCGGAGGAACTTCCTTGACCACCACTGCGTTCGATCCGACTTTGGCGCCTTCGCCGACGGTAAAACCACCGAGCACTTTCGCGCCTGCACCGATGATCGCCCCTCGACCAAGGGTCGGGTGACGTTTCGCTCCTTTGTTCAGCGACGTGCCCCCCAGAGTAACGCCCTGGTAGATCGTGCAGTCATCGCCGACCTCGGCCGTCTCGCCGATCACCACGCCGAAACCGTGGTCGATGAATACCCGGCGGCCGATCGTCGCGCCCGGGTGGATTTCAATACCGGTCAAACCCCGGGCGACATGCGAAATGAAGCGGCCCAGCCATTTCAGATCGCGCTGCCAGCACCAGCGTGCCCAGCGATGCATGACGATCGCGTGCAGACCCGGATAACAAGTCAGCACTTCCCATGCCGTGCGTGCGGCGGGGTCACGATCGATAATGCTGGCGATGTCTTCGCGAAGGCGGCTGAACATAGTGAACGGGATGGATGGTCTGGAGAGGTATGTTAACCTGTTGCGCCGAGCTTTGCTGAAGGCAAGAAGACATGATGCCGGTGACGCAAGGCAATGGCGGCAATACCGATCGCCTCGGAAATTGCCTGCACCGCGCTTGGAACTGGAAGGTTTAACTCTTTGCGAGCCGTTGCCGACGCGCTTCGTACAAGCATACGCCTGACGCGACGGATACGTTCAGGCTTTCGACCGATCCGAACATCGGAATGCTGACCAGCAAATCACAGTTTTCCCTGGTCAGCCGACGCATGCCCTCGCCTTCGGAGCCCATGACCAAGGCGGCAGGACCGGAAAAATCGGCTTCGTACAAAGATTTTTCCGCATCGTCGGTCGTGCCGATCAACCAGATGTCACGTTCCTTCAGTTCCCGGAGTGTTCTCGCCAGATTCGTTACCGTGATGTAAGGCACATTATCGGCAGCACCGCTTGCCACTTTTGCGGCGGTCGCGTTGAGGCCGACCGCACGGTCTTTCGGCGCAATCACCGCATGCGCGCCGGCGCCATCCGCCACGCGCAATGCGGCGCCCAGATTATGGGGATCAGTGACGCCATCAAGGATGAGCAGAAGCGGCGGCCCTTCGATCATGTCCAGCAATTCATCAAGATTGCGCGCCAGTGACAATTCGCCTGCTTTCGCCACCACGCCCTGATGCCGCCGGGTCCCGACCATACCGTTCAGACGCTGGTCGTCCGCCTGGATGATTCGCACTTTCGCCGCTTCCGCCGCACGAAGCATTTCCTGCATGCGGCGATCATGCCGGGACGCATCGATATAAATTTCTTCCACGGAAGAGGCGTCATGGCGCAAGCGCGCCGTCACGGCATGAAAGCCGAAAATCATTTTACTTTTCATTAGGAGCGCTTTTTCTTTCCGGATTTTGGACGAGCTTTGGCAGGACGGCCTTTGTCCGTACTACCCGCGGTGGATTTCGAGCGGCTGCCACGTGTACCGGTGCCGGCATTGCTGGTCGCTTTGCGCGGGGCTTTTGCCTTGGTGCCCTTCTCACGCGTTTGCTCACTCTCGGCCCGTCGCGCTTCGTTTTTCAAAACAGTTCTGATGCCCGGCTCGGTAACAAGCCGCAGATCAATCTTGCGGGCGTCCAGATCGACACGGCTTACCTGGACCATGACCCGGTCAGTCAGCTGATAGCGAATGCCCGTCCGCTCCCCGCGCAACTCGTGCCGCGCTTCGTCATACTGAAAATAGTCGGCGCCCAGTTCAGTCACATGAACCAGTCCCTCGATATACAGCGCATCCAGCTGAACGAAGATCCCGAATGGCGTCACGCCGGAGATGGTGCCGCTGAACTCTTCACCGAGCTTGTCACGGATGAAATAACACTTGAGCCATGCTTCGACGTCACGCGACGCTTCATCCGCACGCCGCTCATTGGCGGAGCAATGAATTCCCAGCGCCTCCCAGATAGCGAGGTCGCCTTCGTTCCTCTTCTTGCCGGCCGCCTTGTCCTGCGCTTGCAGCTTACGCGCCGCCGGCGACAATGTCGTGTTAAGCACCCCGGTATCGATACCTTTCGGCTCGTACCGCTTGCCTTGCAGGATGGCCTTGATGGCCCGGTGTGTCAGCAAGTCGGGATAACGGCGAATCGGGCTGGTGAAATGCGCATATGCTTCGTAAGCCAGACCGAAATGCCCGATGTTTTCCGGACTGTAAACTGCCTGCTGCATCGATCGCAGCAACATGGTTTGCAGGAGGGCTGCGTCGGGGCGTGCTTTGATTTTCGGCAAAAGCTCGGCGTAGTCCGACGCTGCGGGCGTATCTCCGCCACCTAGGTTGAGCCCGACCTGCTTCAGGAACGTCCGGAGCTGGTTCAATTTCTCCTTGCTGGGTGCGGCATGGATGCGAAATACGCCTTGGTGCTTGAAACGCTTCAGCAGGTCCGCGGCACAGACGTTCGCGGCCAGCATGCACTCCTCGATCACCCGGTGGGCGTCGTTGCGTGTGCGCGGGAGAATTTGTTCGATCTTGCCGGCGGCATTGCAGACGATATATGTTTCGGTCGTCTCAAAATCGATTGCACCGCGTGCGTGCCGGGCTTGCAACAGGGCCTGGAACACTTCATACAAATGCAGGATATGCGGCACGATGGTCTGGCGTTTGGCCGCTTCGGTGCCCTTGGTGTTGGCAAGAATCGCCGCCACTTCGGTATACGTGAGCCGAGCGGCGGAATGAATCACCGCCGGATAGAACTGATACGCCTTGATCTCGCCCTTGGCCGTGATCACCGCATCGCATACCAAGGTAAGGCGGTCCACATTCGGATTGAGCGAACACAATCCGTTCGACAGTTTTTCCGGCAGCATCGGAATGACCCTGCGGGGAAAATACACCGACGTGCTTCGTTCCAGCGCATCCACATCCAGTGCGTCATTCGGCTTGACGTAATGACTGACATCAGCGATCGCCACAATCAATCGGTAGGCATTGGTGCGGCCGATCTTTACCGGCTCGCAATACACCGCGTCGTCGAAATCCCGTGCATCTTCGCCGTCAATCGTGACCATCGGAATATCACGCAAATCGACGCGATCGAGCATGTCTGCATCACGCACTTCCGCAGGAAGCTTGGCCGCAAGCTTCTTTGCGGCTTCGGAAAATTCATGCGGCACGCCATATTTGCGCACCGCGATTTCGATCTCCATGCCGGGATCATCGATATCGCCGAGCACTTCGACGATTTTCCCGATGGGCTGCGTGAAACGCGACGGCTGCTCCGTCAGTTCGACGCTCACGACTTGCCCGGTCTTCGCCTTTCCCGGTGATCCGGCCAGCAGAATATCCTGTCCAATGCGCTTGTCTTCAGGTGCGACGATCCAGACGCCGTTTTCGTTCAACAGGCGGCCGATCACATGGGTATTGGCCCGTGACACGACTTCGACGATCGTACCTTCAGGCCGGCCGCGGCGGTCAGTGCCGATGATGCGCACTTGCACGCGATCGCCGTTCAGCACTTTTTGCATTTCTTTCTCGGGAAGAAAAATGTCGTCGCCGCCGTCATCGGGAATCAGGAATCCGTAGCCTTCCCGATGGCCGCTGATGCGACCTTCGAGGAAGTTGGGCTGATGCGCGAGATGATAATGACCGTTCCGATTCGGCTTGATTTGTCCGTCGCGCTCCATCGCATTCAAGCGGCGCGTCAGACCATCCATCTCATCGGATTTCACATCGAGTGCCGCGGCAAGAGAATTCACGTCCTGTGGTTCAGCCGCGGTGCGTAGGATGCCGAGAATTTCCTCCCGGCTGGGGATTGTGTATGAATATTGGCTCAAAAGAGTACTTCAGTTAATTTTTATTGGTACGAGGTAGTGTAACGGACGAGCGTTCCATTTACCTAACAAGCTTCAAACTTTCGGTCGTTTTCACTTTCCGATTAGATTGACATCCTAAATTGTTCAGCTATAATTCTTGTCTTTCGCATCGCCCAGATGGCGGAATTGGTAGACGCACTAGGTTCAGGTCCTAGCGGTGGCAACACTGTGGAGGTTCGAGTCCTCTTCTGGGCACCAAGCTTTATAAAAAGGTCCGCTTATGCGGGCCTTTTTCATTTCCGAAGCGTCTTTACTTATCAAGACATTCAACCTGGAACGGAATCCGCACTGTCCGCTGCACAAGCCGACATCAATGATCAGGACCATTTCCACCGAAACCGATCAACCTGCCATTCACAACTGAATCGAGTGCGTCCTGTAGCCCCGATCCTGTGAACCGACATCGGCCTCTACTTGCCACCAATGACTGCATAAAACCGTGATTGGAGCGCAAACTCCGCATTGAAGTTCGCTAGTCAATCACCGTCTTTGAGCCGGGCCACGACCTGCTCGGGCCGCATGCTGTCATATTCCTCGAACGGCTGATGAATCCAGGGATTGGTTGGCAGATACTCCAGAAAATAATCGGGCTTGAAAGTCGAGCAGGCCTTGCACCAGATCACGGCGGAGCGGACCTCCGTCACCATCGGAAAGTTGGCTTGTAGATGGCGCTGCACCTTGGACAAGGTAACGCCGGAATCAGCAAGATCGTCCACCAGCAACACCTTACCCTCCAACGTGCCTTTCGTTACGGTGACATGCTTGGCAATATTGAGTGCCCCTTGGACCGTGCCGGCTTCGGCGCGGTAGGAGCTGGTGGAGAGAATTGCCAGCGGCAAATCAAATATTCTTGAAAATACATCTCCAGGCCGCAACCCGCCGCGCGCAAGACAGAGAACCTGGTCGAATTTCCAGCCGGACTCAAAGACTACCCGAACCAATCCCTCGATGGCTCGATGGTAGTCATCCCATCCGACCCACAGATGCTTGTCATCAGACACCGGCAATGGCGTATTCTTCATGATCCTTACTGGAAAGGATGGCGCAACACGATGGTTTCTTCCCTGTCAGGTCCGGTGGAGACCATGTCGATCGGCACACCGACAAGTTGTTCAATGCGGGCGATATAAGCACGCGCATTGGCTGGTAACGCATCCATTGATTTGGCACCAACACTGGATTCTTTCCAGCCAGGCATTTCTTCATAGATAGGCTGACAGCGTGCCGCATCCTCCGCACCGACCGGGAAAATGTCAGTTCTCTTTCCGTCCAATGTATAACCGGTGCAAAGCTTTAGCGAGTCCAGCCCGTCCAGCACATCGAGCTTGGTCAGACACATACCCGACACGCCATTGATCTGCACCGAGCGGCGAAGCAACGCCGCATCGAACCATCCGCAGCGACGCGCCCTTCCGGTCACCGTACCGAACTCATGCCCGACACTTGCGAGATGCTTGCCAATTCCTGCATCGGTAGGCAATTCGGAAGGAAATGGCCCTGAGCCGACACGCGTTGTATAAGCTTTGGTGATTCCGAGAATGTAATGCAGCATGTTGGGACCGACACCCGAGCCTGCGGCGGCATTGCCTGCCACGCAGTTGCTTGACGTCACGAACGGATATGTGCCGTGGTCAACGTCGAGCAGGCTGCCTTGCGCACCCTCGAAGAGCAAGCTGCCGCCAGCTTTGTATTCCGCATACAGTGCGCTCGACACATCAGCGACCATTGGCGCAATGCGTGGCACTGTCGATAGCGCATCATCCAGGGTTTTCTGAAAATCGACAGCTTGTGCCCCCAGGTACTGGGTCAACACGAAGTTGTGATAGTCGAGATTTTCGCGCAGTTTCTCGGTGAAACGCTTTTCGATCAGCAGGTCGGCAACACGAATCGCACGCCGTGCCACCTTGTCTTCATAAGCAGGGCCGATACCCTTTCCCGTCGTGCCGATCTTTGCAGCGCCGCGTGCAGTCTCGCGGGCGGCGTCGAGGGCTGTGTGATACGGCAGAATGACCGGACAGGCCTCGGACACTTTGAGCCGCGAGGCAACTTCCACACCGACTGATTGAAGCTTATCAATTTCCCTAAGCAAATCAGGTACGGAAAGTACGACGCCGTTGCCGATATAGCAGGCGACACCGGGTCGCATGATGCCGGAAGGAATAAGTTGCAATGCGGTCTTTTGACCGCCGATGACCAGCGTATGGCCGGCATTATGGCCGCCCTGAAAGCGCACGACACCTTGCGCATGATCCGTAAGCCAATCGACGATTTTTCCCTTGCCTTCATCGCCCCACTGGGTACCGATGACCACCACATTCTTTGCCATGCTATTAACCTAAGTTTTTTAAAATCCAAATTCCGTTTTCAACTTCGAGCGCTCGGTCGCAGTCGAACTCGTCCTGATCGTTTTCGTGGCCCGGCAAGCTTTGGATGACGATTTCCCCTGCCTTGCGCAACTCCGCAATTTTAGCCCTCAGGCCAGCTTGCTGACCCCATGGCGCCCGAACCGCCCGTCGACGTCCGGCTACAGGCACCAGACGCGCCAGTTCCCGCAGATCCATCGAAAATCCCGTGGCCGGGCGTGCCCGACCAAACGCTTCACCGACTTCGTCATACCTTCCGCCGCGAGCCACGGCATTGGGCAGCCCTGGAACGTAAGCGGCAAACATTGCACCACTATGGTAGTGATATCCGCGCAGATCGGCCAGATCGACCGTCACGCTTGCCGCTCCGGCCAGCCTGATCAATGCATCGAGCTCATCCAATGCCTTTGTAATTCCTGGAAGCGATGGCAACGCCTTGCGCGCGCGCGAGACCGTTTCAGCGTCACCATATAGGCCGGGAAGCGCGAGCAATGCGGCACGGGTTTCGGATGCAAAATCGTGACTGATGATTTGCAAGCCAGGAACGTCCTTTGATGCCAGCAGATCGAACAAGGCCGATTCCTGTTTACGAGCCTGCATATCGTTTGCAACGATCGCGCGCAGTACGCCGACATGGCATAGATCAAGCCGCACTTTTTCAAATCCAGCCAATGCAAGGGAAGCCAGTGCCAGCTCCTGGATTTCCGCGTCGGCTTCCAGACCGGCATGCCCGTAGATTTCAGCACCGATCTGTAACGGCTCGCGGGTGGCGTGCAACCCTGACGGGCGTGTATGCAACACGCTGCCGGCGTAGCACAAGCGCGTCACCGAAGTGCGATTCAACAAGTGAGCATCGATACGCGCCACCTGCGTCGTCATATCCGCACGGACACCCATGGTCCGGCCGGAAACCTGGTCGACCAGCTTGAACATGCGCAAATCCATGTCCTGGCCGGCGCCGGTTAACAGTGACTCGAGATATTCGAGCATTGGAGGCATCACCAGCTCATAGCCGAAGAGCCGAAAATTATCCAGCATCGCGCGACGCAGATCCTCGATCTTGCGCGCTTCGGACGGCAATACATCCGCGATGTTTTCAGGGAGAAGCCAGTTCGGCATGGAAAAAAGA
Source organism: Noviherbaspirillum sp. (assembly GCF_036846085.1). Classification (NCBI taxonomy): domain Bacteria; kingdom Pseudomonadati; phylum Pseudomonadota; class Betaproteobacteria; order Burkholderiales; family Oxalobacteraceae; genus Noviherbaspirillum; species Noviherbaspirillum sp. The sequence continues at coordinate 11,156 of NZ_DAIUCO010000177.1, forward strand.
AATGCTTGAGGAAATATCGGTCTAAGAAAATCGCAACGTTATGCGGCCGCCTGGCGCATCAGTGAGCATGCAATATGGCCTATGCCATGGGAGATGACGAAAGGATGGTGCGGCTTTTGGATGCAGGCTGCACCATCCTTCGTTGTCGCTGATGCCGATGTCACTTCTTTGCAGGCGCAGGCGTAGCT
>NZ_DAIUCO010000178.1:0-11239 GCF_036846085.1 Noviherbaspirillum sp.
TTTTGGCGAAGCAAAAAAGAAGGTGGCCCGCCGGGGCCAGTCCCGGCTAGTCTCTACGGAGAAAGGAAGGCGTTGCACTACCGAAGACACTCCGTCGCTCTAGATTCCCGCCTTCGCGGGAATGACAGGGAGGATGCACCACCGTAGTTATTCCGTCGTCCTGGACTCCCCGCTTGTACGGCGCGTACTGGCTTGCAAGCCAGTACCGTTTTGCAGGCAGATAGCATCCTGTCCAAAGCCGGCCCCCCGGCTGCGAAAATGCGAAAAATAAAAAAGGCGTGCAGATCACTCCACACGCCTTTCATCAAATCCAACGCGCCGCCCCCTACTCCTCGACGAACGTCTCTTCCCTCTTCTTCGAAATCGCCGGAATCGAAATAATCACAATCAACGCCAGCGCCGCCAGCAACATCGCCAGTGACAGCGGCCGCGTGAAGAACACCGTCGGATCGCCCTGTGACAGCAGCATCGCCCGCCGCAGATTCTCTTCCATCATCGGCCCGAGAATGAACCCCAGCAGCAGCGGGGCCGCTTCGCAGCCGAACTTGATGAACACGATGCCCAGCACGCCGAACATCACGGTAATCAGCACATCGAAGGAATTGTTATTGACCGTGAACACACCGATCGAGCAGAACATCAGGATCGCCGGATACAGGATGCGGTAAGGCACCTTCAGCAGTTGCACCCAGATGCCGATCAGCGGCAGGTTGAGAACCACCAGCATCAGGTTGCCGATCCACATCGACGCGATCATGCCCCAGAAGAGCGTCGGATTGCTGGTCATCACCTGCGGACCAGGCTGGATGTTGTGCACCATCATCGCGCCAACCATCAGTGCCATCACCGCGTTGGGCGGAATGCCGAGCGTCAGCAAGGGAATGAAGGAAGTTTGCGCGCCGGCGTTGTTGGCGGATTCCGGGCCGGCAACGCCGCGGATGTTGCCCTGGCCAAACGGCACGGCCGGGTTCTTGGTCACCTTCTTTTCGATCGTGTAGGAAGCAAACGAGGCCAGCAGTGCGCCGCCGCCGGGTAGGATGCCGAGCGCCGAACCGAGGCCGGTGCCGCGCAGGATGGCGGGTAGCGCTTCCTTGAAATCCTTCCAGCTCAGGATCAGCCCCTCGACCTTGCTGGTGAAGACCTCCCGCTTTTCCTTCAGGTCGACGTTGACCATGATTTCAGCAAAGGCGAACACGCCCATGGCAATCGCGATGAAGCCGATCCCGTCGGACAATTCGGGAATATCGAATCCAAAGCGCGCGATGCCGCTGTTGACGTCGGTGCCGACCATGCCCATCAGCAGGCCGAGGACGATCATGCAGATGGCCTTGAGCAGCGAACCTGATGCCAGCACCACCGCGCCGATAAGGCCAAGCACCATCAGCGAGAAATATTCCGCCGGACCGAACTGGATCGCCATCTCCGCCAGCGGCGCCGCGAATGCGGCAAGGATCAGCGTACCGAAGCAGCCGGCGATGAAGGAGCCGAGCGCAGCTACCGAGAGGGCCGCGCCTGCCCTGCCCCGCCGCGCCATCTGGTGGCCGTCCAGCATGGTCACCACCGAGGACGCCTCACCGGGGAGATTGACGAGGATCGCGGTGGTCGAGCCGCCGTATTGGGCGCCGTAGTAAATGCCGGCCAGCATGATGAGCGCCGACACTGGCGGCAGCACATAGGTTGCCGGCAACAACATGGCGATGGTGGCGATCGGTCCGATACCGGGCAGCACGCCGATGAGCGTGCCGAGCACGCAGCCGATGAAACAGTACATCAGGTTTTGCAGCGTGAACGCGGTCGCAAAACCCAGGCTTAGATTGTCGAACAGGACTTCCATGTCGGGTCTCGCTTTCTTATCGTGGTTCGGCCGGGCGGAACATGCTCTCCAGCTCGAGCATGTCAGGCCAGATCGGCATCTGGAGATTCAGGCCGTAGATGAATACGCCAATGCCCAGCAGGCACAGGAATATCACGCTGGCCACGACTTCCTTGGCCTTCACTTCATGGCTGGCAAGCGACGCGATGACGATCAGCAGCGTGACGCACACAACCAGGCCAAGACCCTTGACGAGCAGACCGAACAGCGTCACCGCCGCCAGCACGAGGCCCATGGTCCTGAGGCCGATCACGAAAGCGAATATGCAGCCGGCCACGATGCCGACCGACAGCGACGCGCGTGGCGTCAAGCCGGAAAAGGTAGTGATGACCGTAAAGACGATCATGCCGATGAAAACAATCAGGGACTTGAGCGATACCTTGCCCGATGTATCTTCTGTCGCGCCGAGTCCCTTGAACAACACGAGCGCGCCGAGCGTGGCGAGCAGGCCGCCGAGATAGAAGGGGAAAAAGCCGGGGCCCATGTCGGCGGCGGTGCCGATGTTGTAACTTCGCGAAAGATACATGGCGACCGTTCCGAAGCATACGAACATCAGCCCGGCATAGAAATCCTGGTAATTCTTGATTTTCATCCTATTCTCCTCTTCAATGCGTGCCCGGCCCTGCCGGATCGGCGGCATCATTGAAGAATTGTTACGTGTTAAGCGCTGTCCTCACCTTCATTTGCACGATGCAAGCCAGCGCAAGGCTGCGTCGTGCGGTTTGCTGCGTTGGAATCGATGGCCAGCCGGATGCAAGCATAGCCCGTGCCTTGCGGCGCTGGAGCCGTGCATGAGCAAAGTATGCGTAGAGCACGCAAGCGATGGCCGTCCCAGTCAGCGGCCTGCGGTGAATGAACGGCAGCGCATTCCCGAAGCATCATTATTGTTATGGGGCACGACAACGCCGGGAAGTGCATGTGCGGTCGCACAATCACTATCCCGGCGTCTGGCCAGGGTATCAGGCCCGATTCAGGCCGAGGCTCTGGATAGTCTGCTTTTCTTCTTCGAACGTGTCCTTGGCAAACTTCGTGTACTGCTCGGTATCCATGTAGATCACCGGCTGATCGTACTTGTTCAGCGTGGCGATCACTGCCGGGTCCTGCAGTGACTTCTGGAATGCATCGTGGATGCGCTTGACCAGTGCCGGGTCCATGCCCTTCGGACCGCCGACGCCGAACGGCGAATCGGATACGGTCTGGTAGCCCAGTTCCTGCAAGGTCGGCACATTCGGCCAGCGTGCGGTGCGCTTGCTGCCGTAGGTTGCCAGCAGGCGGCAACGCCCTGCGTCGACGTGCGGGCCCCAGCCGGTCGCATCGCTGTGCGCCATGACGTGTCCGCCGAGCACGGCCTGCATGCCGTCGGCATTGCCCTTGAACGGAATGTGCTGCATCTTGATGCCGGCGCGGCGCGAGAATTGTTCGACCACCAGGTGCGGCGTCGTGCCGGTACCGGTGGAACCGTAGGTGAGCTTGCCCGGGTTGGCCTTCGCGTAGTCGACCAGTTCCTTGATGCTCTTGATCGGCGAATCCGACCGCACCACGATGCCGAAGGTGTAACCGGTCAGGCAGGCGATATAAGTCAGATCCTTCATCGGATCGAACTGCACTTTCTGCATGTGCGGAATGCGGAAAATACCGAGTGGAAGCTGCGACAGGGTATATCCGTCGGGACGCGCGTTGACGAGTTCGATGGCACCCAGCGTGCCGCCTGCGCCCGGCTTGTTTTCAACGATCATCGAACCGCCGAGGGCCTTGCCGGCGCTCTCGGCGAATGCGCGCATGACGACGTCGGTGGAACCGCCTGCCGGCCATGGGCAGATCAGGCGGATCGGGCGTGACGGATAGCCTTGCTGTGCAATCGCCGGGAAAGCCAGGGTTGCGCTGGCGGCGACCGATGTCTTGATGAAGTCACGTCGTGAAAACTTATATTGAGTCATGGTTTTTGTCTCCTGCATGGTTGAACCGTTTTGCCTGCATTGAAAATCAAGCCGCACGGCGTTACGCGTGCGGTGCGGGATTGAGTTTGCCCGAAATTTCTTCGAGCGGCCAGTATGATCGATTAAAGATTATTGCTGCAAGGCACATCGACCTGCGGCCGCATGTATCTTCCCGTACATCCGGTCGCAGCAATGCTGCCCTCATTTTCCTCTCGTACTCAAGGTTCGGGCCGCGCAGGAAATCCTGCGCGGCCCGAATGTACTCCTACAACGTTACTGTGCTGCCGGTGTTGCCGCTGGTGCGGCCGGCATCGGCGCACCGCCCGGACCCGCCGCGAAGGTCAGCGGCGAAACAGCATCCTGCTGCCCCACACCCGGCTTGCTCCAGTCACAGACTCCGCCCGGGAACACTGCCTGCAGCCTGTTCTGCTGCTCGGCCGTCAGCGTACGCGGTGCGTACTCTGCAGCATTGAACGGCTTGAGCTGGCATTTCAGGACGTTTTCCGACAACGGGCCGCCTGCAGCCTGGCGCGGCGACGATGCCGGCCGGAGGAACGAATCGGCATCGCACCGCGCCTTGTCGAACACCTTGGTGGTCTGGGTGGTGTCGGTGCTGAGATAGCAGAAATCGCGTGCCTCCGCCGGCTTCGTCCTCGCCACTTTCTGCTCGATCGTGCCAGCCGCGGTATCGGCCTTGAGCGCCGTCAGCCACTTGTCCATGGTGAGGAAGGAGTCCAGCGAGATGTCCGCCGACGGCGCATAGCCGTTGCGGCCGAAGCGCCACATCACATGGTTGTCGAAGTTGCCGTTGGCCTGCTGGATGCGATCCCGCAACTGGAAGCTGCGCCATACGTGGTGGATGCCCGTCAGGCCGTTGGTGCCGGTGGCATTGAGAGCCCGGTCCGGCAACGGCACGATGAGCGAATCATCCCAGCCGCGCAGATCGATGATCGCGGTCTTGGCCAGCTGCTTGCCGCTGGTGACAATACCGGCACGATAGGCGATTGCCAGCGCTTCCGGGTCGGCGGCGCTGCGTGCCGGCACGTATTGCAGATCACGGTTGGTACCGCCGATGCGCTCGTTCAGTGTGACAAACTCTTCCGCCGTGATCGCGCCGCTGATGAACGCTCTCAGGCCATATTGCACACCGACGTTGTCGAGCGTGGAGCGGGCGAAGACCGTGCCCGGCACCCTGCCCCAGATCGCCACCGCGTTGTCCTGCGCGCCGCAACGAATGCCGTTCGGGTTGCTGACCGGGTCGTAGACCTGGGACGCCGGCAACTGGCAGTTGTTGGTGGCAGTGGCGGCCTGGGTGATGGCGCCGGTCGCGTTATCCGTTACCGTCCTGGCGAAGAAATTGCCCGGACGCGGATTGTTCGCGAACAGGTTGTTCCAGCCATGGCAGCCGGTCTGGTCGACGTGGCCGTTGATCGCCGCCTTCTTGGCATTGATCTGCTCCTGGGTGTAACTGGAGCTGGACATCAGCGCCAGCCACTCCGGCTTCTGGTAGGCCTCGACCAGCAGCGCGCAGTCCTGCACCTCGATCGCAGTGGACTCCGAATCAGGATAGGTACATGCCGGCTGGATGCCGTCCAGCAATCCCGGGCTGATCGACGATGCGGTGAGCTGGTTGATCGAGCCGCCCGAGCAGCCTGCGCCCATCGTATAGCGGATCGGACCGTAGTTCTCGGTGATGCGCTCCTTCATCATCATGACGGTTTCCGACATCTGCACCCGGTTCGAGTTGTACTGCGAGTCGGTCAGGCTGTTCATCACCACCATGAAGCCGCGAGACAGGGATTTGTCGTCGGTCCAGGAGCCCTGCGGACGGAACTGGCGACGCGGCTGGCCGGTGCTCGAACCGAACATGTACAGGACCTTGCCGTTCCAGTTTTGCTGCGGTGCGGTCCCGGCCCATGGTTTGGTCGGATCAAACAGCACCGCGATATCGTAGATGCCGCGATTCACTGTACCGCGCTCGACACGGACGATGTACGGCACCTGCGTGCCGTTCTCGAGTGTGGCGTTTGCCAGGTCGGCCGGCCTCGCGGCCGTAGGGTCGTAAGGCTTGAAACAGCCGTTCGCCGGCGGCGTCGCCGGCGGAGTGGGATCCGGCAATGCATTGACGCATCCGGCGGTCGTGGTCTTGTAATACAGCTTGTATTCGGTGGCGATGTTGCACTGCGCGTCGGTTGCGGCGGTGGTCAATCCACTGCCATTGGTTGCGGCAGTCGTCGCGGTGGCGGCCTGGGGAGTCGGTGTAGCGCAAATCCAGGGCTGCACCTGGGGACCGGAGATGATCGGGCCGCCGATCGGGAAATTGGTGACTTTCAGGCTGGTGCCGCGGGCACCCGGGGCAGTCGCCGTGACGGTGTTTTCGCCATTCGCGAGACCGGTTACCAGGCCGGTAAAGCGGCCGTCGGCACGTACTGCGAATGCACTCGTAACGTCCCGGCTACCGACGCTAACCCGGATGCTGCTGGCTGCCACGCCCGCCGGCACGGTCACTTCCACGAGGGCATCGCCTCCGCTGACCATGTCGGCACGATTGGAGAGAGTTCGGACATCGAGCGCCGCATTATTCGGCGTTCCGCCGTTGTCGTCATCTCCGCCACATGCAACCAGCACCATGCAGGCTGCTGCTACCGGCAGCAGCCGGGAGCCGTATTGAATCAACCTCATTGTTTGTCTCCTGTGTTTTTATCGCAGCCCGTCCTTGCGGGCCACCGTCGAACCGCGTGCGCGGCTATCAAGTCACCACTCCATCCCGTTTTCACCTCCATCTGCGTCAAAATACGAAAGTTAGTGCGGTTGTTGAAACGTTCGTCGAACACAAAGCCGTGGCAATTCTGCACAGCGGAATTTGATTCCGTAATTTAGGGCAGTGTAACGACTCATTCAGAGTATGTAAATGGCAAGCTGGAGCAGATTGGAAATTTCTGTATCCCATGCATATACATACAGTGAAAAAAATTGTTCAATGCAGCAAACCGGATCGGTTATCGGTTGCACATCTCCGGTAACCGGCAGTTAAGCCATTGATTCGCCGGGAACAACGTCCTGTACTGCATTGCAGAACATTGTTCTGCTGTTATACTGGCTCCCCTCTGATGTATATCAACTCTTGGGCGCTTTAACAGATGCCTGCCAAGAAGGAGAAATTTCTCGTGTCGGATTCACCACTTTCCCAAAGCAGGATTCTTGTCATTGGCGCGGGCGCCATCGGCAGCTTTTATGGCGCTGCGCTGCAGGCTCAAGGCGCAAACGTTTCGGTCGTGTGCCGGTCCGAATATGACATCGTCCGCAGTGCCGGTTTTTCGATCGAGAGCAACCGCCTCGGCGACCGCACTTTCGTCCCTGCCCAGACCCTGCGATCGGTGACGGACTATGCCGGCGGACCGCCCGATTACCTGATCGTCAGCGTCAAGGTGGTGGAAGGCACGGACCGGGTCGCACTCATTCGTGATGCCGTCGGCCCGGAAACGGTCATCGTGCTGATCGAGAACGGCGTCGAAATCGAAGGCGAGATCGCCGACGCTTTTCCGGACAATGAATTGATCAGCGCATTGGCGTTCGTGCAGGTGAGCCGCATTGCGCCCGGCAAGGTCAGGCATTACGCCTTCGGCGACCTTACTTTCGGCAATTACCCCTCCGGCGTCACCGACCGCGCGCGCAAGCTCGCGGCAATGTTCGAGAAGAGCGGGATCAAGATCACGCTGGCGGACAACGTGGTCACCGCCCGCTGGCAGAAATGCCTGTGGAACGCCGTCTTCAATCCGGCATCGGTAATGGGCGGCGTACTCGATACGGACGACATGCTCAATGCCGAGGAAGGCGAATCATTCGTCCGGCGCGCAATGCGGGAGGTGTGCGACGTCGCCGCGGCGACCGGCCATCCGTTGCCGCCGCAGCTCATCGATCAATATATCGATGGCACCCGCAAGGCGCCTCCCTACAAGACCAGCATGGCGCTCGATTACGAGAACGGCCGTCCAATGGAAACCGAGATCATTCTCGGTAACGCCGTACGCGCGGGACGCCGTGAAAAAGTCGCCATCCCGCTGCTGGAAACGCTGTATGCATTGATGAAAATGGTGGAACGCAAAACCGCGAAGGCTACGAAGCAGGAGTAATGCGGAGGGGCGCCGGATTTGCCGGGCAAAGAGTCAATCGATGAGCGGCCATCGACTTCGCCCCACGCCGGGCTCCGCCGTTCCGGTCGCTATACCAATGCACCGCGCCCTAGCGGGCAAAGAGATTGATCCGCCCTACCGGCTTGAATTTGCCGGCGTCGAAGGTAGTCACGACGATTTCTCCAGTGGCCGGGGATATCCCGGTAAGCGCCTGGATATTCACCGCATGGGTCACCAACACCAGATTCCCGGTATTGGCGCGCTTTCCGAATTTGGCGGCATAGGCGGATACTTCCCGCACTTTCGCCTCATCCGATTTCTCCCGGTCGTTGAACATCGAATCAATCATCGTCGCTGGTGTCGCCCTGCCGAATGCCAGCATCGCCGTGTCGACACATCGGCACCAGCGACTCGTCAGCACCTCGGAAACCGGAATGCCGCGGCTGCGGAATGCGTCGCCGATGGCCTTCGCATCCGCCTTGCCTTGCGACGAAAGATTGCGCTGGGTGCTGCAGTCGCCGACGACGAAACCATCCGGATCGCCGACGCCCGGATCGGTCACCGCATGGCGGATGAATACCACGCGGCCGCCGCTTTTAAGGGACGCCCAGGCATCGTCGCCTGCCGCGTGCAATACCGGCGCCGCGCCGATCAGCAGGGCCGGCACCAGGCTCATCAAACCACGCTTCAACCATATGGTGAACACCATGATTCGCTCCCTCACTCAGGTATAGGCCAGCAGCCTGCCGCAGGAGATCACGGCGATCCACAATGACAGCGATAGGAGTGCTTGCACCTTTGCCGCGGCTGGTATGACGGCATTGTTTCCCCAACTGCCGGCGGATCGGTAGACGCCGATGTGAAAGATCAAGGCATTGAGTCCGGCGGCGGCGATCAACCCCAGCTTGAGGCGAAAGACGGTACTGGCGGCGAATTCATCGGGATGGGCGGAAAACATCATCAGCCCGGCCGGCACGATCAGGATCAGGCCGGCGGCGGACCAGCGCAGCAGATGCCGGCCGAGCGCGGGAACAGGAAGCTGCCGGGCAAAGCCCAGTATCCGAAGATCGAACATCGCGACCGCACCGACCAGCACGACGAAACCGATGATGTGGATAATCTCGATGATCGGGTACAGCCAAAGCCATCCACGCATCGCCTGGCCAAGCGCGGACGCGCCAAGCCAGCCGAACATACCCGCCGTTTCGTGCATCAGCGAAGCTCGGTGGTCTTGCCGTCGATGATGATGCGTTCAGCACGCATCTCGTCGGGCTTTTCCCGGTTCGGATAACCTTCGACCGTCGCTTTGCCGCCGGGCTTCAGCATCTCCCTGGCGAGTCCACGGTTTTCCATGCGGGTCGGCGGTGCCAGGACCGCCGTCCATGTTTTGTTTTGTGTTTTAAGAACGACGAACCCGTGCGGATGAACATAGCCGGATTCCTCGATGGTGCCTTCCAGTTTCAGCGGTTGGTTGGCGTCGTATTCGCTCCAGCCGTGATGGGCAAAGGCGCTGGCGGCGCAGAACAGGACAGGCAAGGCTAGCAGTACAGGACGTTTCATGAGCGTTCTCCGTAGTCGCGTATGCCGGAGAGCTTACAACATGCTGCAGGATTGCGCTGACGCTGCGGAAGTCACCCGTGGCGATGACCTGGCGAAGCATCGCAGGAGGATTTACTGCTGCCTGGCGGCGTGATAGCCCTTCAGGACTTCCTGGATCTGGGCGAACTTGATGGGTTTGGCGAAGATGCGATCGAATCCGGCGGCCAGCGCACGTTTTTCTTCCGTGTCGTCAACGTAACCGGTAACGGCGATCAGGGGAATGTGCGACAGCTGATTGTCGGACCGCAATGTCTGCGCCAGGTCCAGGCCATTCTTTTCACCTGGCAGGCGCAGGTCGCAAAAGACCAGATCGGGCGGATCCTGACGAGCCGCTTCGATGCCAGAATGCGCATTGAAGGCGACGCGGGTCTCGCAGCCCATCACTTCCAGCAGGTCGCAGAAAAGTCGCGCGAGATCCTGGTTGTCCTCGACCACCAGCACTCTCAGGTGAAAGTCGGTCAGGACGACGCCGCTATTCGAATTGTTGTTATTGGTAGGTGTATTCACTGAGTTCCCAGGCTAGCCAAAGAGTGTTTTGCGTTCGTATTTTTATTGCAACGTTTGCACCGCGACCGCTGGACATCCGGGATGCGGGTGCTGCGCCGGGCGGATTCACCTGGGCGCAATTCGATGCGGCATTAATACGCTCAGCAGGAATTGTAGTCGACTTGGCGGGTCCGCACATCGACTCAATCCGGCGCAACAGGTATTTATCTGCAGTGGACTGGAATTGCGGCAATCAGTTGCAGGAAAATTGTTGCGCCGGAATCGGGCTTGGGATGGATCAAATCGATATGATTACCGGATGCGCGCCTTCTTCGCTGCCTTCATGCGGCTTTGGGATCGAGCCTGCACGACCGAGCGCTTGCCGGCCTTGGCCTTGGCGGATACCGACACGGCTTTCAGCGCAGGCGACTGAGCGGTAAATATAGGCTCCCCTTCCAGGTAGCGCTGCACATTTTCCGCATCCAGCATGCGGGCCGCAGCTTCCTTTGCGTTCAGCAGAACGACGATCACGTTTTTCCCGGCGGCCTGGACGCGCATGACCAGGCAGCGCCCGGCTTCGCGGGTGAAACCGGTCTTCGACAGTTGGATATCCCAGCCTTTTTTGCCCACCAGGCGGTTTGTGTTCCTGTATTGCACCGGCTGGCCATTGATATCCATCAACTCCCCTGTCTCGGTGGACATGCGGGTAATCTCGGGATAGTACGATGCAGCGGTCGCCATCTTGACGAGATCTGTCGCGGTCGACCGGTTGTGCGGCGAAAGTCCGGTCGGTTCTTCGATGGAGGTGTTGCGCATGTCGAGAGCGACCAGTTTGTCGCGCACCGCTTGCGCAAAGCCGGCATTGCCGCCCGGATAGGTACGGGCAAGGGCCGCCGCCGCGCGGTTGTCGGATGACATCAGTGCCAGCTGCAACATGGATTTGCGGGGCAGGACCGTTCCAACGGGCACGCGGGAGGAACTATGCTTGAGCACGTCGACGTCTACCTGGTCGATGGTGATCGGCTCTTCCATGTCGAGCTTGGCGTCCAGCACGACCATTGCAGTCATCAGCTTGGTGACGGAAGCGATGGGAACCACGTCATTGGCATTCTTTTCGAGCAAAACGCGACCGGTTTGCTCATCGAAAACCATCGCGTGCTGCGAGCTGAAAGGTAACGCGAAAGCGGAAGCGGTGTAGCCAAGGGCTGCCA
>NZ_DAIUCO010000179.1:0-11170 GCF_036846085.1 Noviherbaspirillum sp.
CCCGTGCCCCGTGGAGAAAATGATGCGCAGGTCCATTCCGTCTTCGGTCACCTTCCGCGCAAGTTCGATGCCATCCATTCCCGGCAGCGTCAGATCGGTCAACAGGATGTCAAAGCGCGCCGCTTGCAGGCGATCGAGTGCCTGCTCGGCAGTCGTCACCCCTTCCACATGATGTCCCAGCAGTGCGAGCAGTTCGCCGAGCATGGTACGGGCGTCATCATTGTCCTCGACCACAAGAATGCGGCGGCCAGCCGCGGTGGTTACGCCGGCAGGAAGTCCGGAATGCAGGTTGTCCGCAACGGCCGGACGGGATTTCTTCTGCGACAGCATCTGTCGGACCTTGCGTGCGAGATCCTCTCTGCGATACGGCTTGCTGAGAAGTTCCACGCCCGGATCGAGCCGCCCGCCGTGGACGATCGCATTCTGCGTGTACCCGGAAGTGAACAGCACCTCGATATCCGGGAGAAGCTGCCTCGCGTGCCGTGCAAGGTCGGGACTGCGAACCGGTCCGGGCATGACGACATCGGTGAAAAGCAAATCGACGGAAACGCCGCTTTGGAGAATATGAAGTGCGCTCTGGCCATCGCCGGCTTTCAGGATGTTGTAGCCGAGTTGTGAAAGCATATCGACGACGGTGGCTTGCACGATCGCATCGTCTTCCACCACGAGGATTGTTTCCGCGCCGCCGGTGATCTGGTTGTCTGGCGGCGCACCGGCTTCCACTTCAGGCTGCATCGAGCGCGGGAGATAAACCCGGATCGTCGTGCCGCTGCCGACTTCGCTGTAAATCTTGATATGGCCGTTGCTTTGCTTGACGAAGCCATACGCCATGCTGAGGCCGAGTCCTGTGCCTGCGCCTTCGGGCTTGGTCGTGTAGAAGGGCTCGAATGCGCGGGCGAGGACTTCCGGCGTCATACCGGAACCCGTATCCGAAATCGCGAGCATGACATATTGCCCGGCCATGACTTCCGGTTCCGTCGATACATAATGGTCGTCCAGCATCGCGTTACCCAATTCCAGCGTCAGCTTCCCGTTGCCCTTCATGGCGTCGCGCGCGTTGATGGCGAGATTGAGAATGACGTTTTCAAGCTGATTGGGATCAACCAGGGTGGTCCATAGTCCGCCGGCCACCACGGTTTCGATCTCGACGGATTCACCCAGCGCGCGGCGCAGCAGATCATCCATCCCGCGCAATATCCGGCCGAGATTGGTCGGCGCGGGGCGCAATGGCTGACGGCGGGCGAAAGCGAGGAGTTGCGACGACAATTTGGCGCCCCGGTCGGCGGCATAGGCCGCTGTCTCGAGCCTTCGTTGCGCCTCCGGGTTTCCGGCAAGACTCATTTGCAAAAGCTGCAGATTGCCGTTGATGACCTGCAGCACGTTGTTGAAATCGTGCGCCACGCCGCCGGTGAGTTGTCCGACCGCTTCGAGCTTTTGCGATTGCCGTAGCTGGGCATGGGCACGTTCAAGTTCCGCGGTCCGTTCGACGATGCGGTCTTCCAGCGTCATGTTGAGTTGCCGAAGCGCTTCTTCGGCCGCCAGGCGCTCGGTCATTTCGAGTTGCAGCGCCCGGTTCGATTCTTCAAGCGCCTTTGACCGGTCTCCCACTTCGGCAAGCATGCCGTTGAACGCGTCCACCAGGATGCCGATCTCGTCCTCGGTCGATTTCGTCACGCGCATGGAGAAATCACGGCGCCGGATCACCTGGTTCACCGCATCCGTCAGGGCGACGACCGGCCGGGTAATGGCGGCCTGGAGCCAAGACGACACCAGGATGGCGATCAGCAGGCTTGCCGCCATCACCGCCGCGAGGATCGTCAGATAGCGCTTTACCTGGGTCAGCAGCGGATATTCGGCGCTGAGGTATACCATGCCCAGCGTCTCGTTGTTTCGCGCGATCCGGGTGAACACTTCGATCTTGCTGGCGTCGACGGCGTGCCCGCCGGTCTGCGGCATGACCGGGAAGCGAAACGGCGATGCAGTGTCCTTCGAATAGGTCGCAAACAAGGTACCGTCCGGCCGGTAAATCGCCGCCGCGAAAATCCTGTCCCGCACTTTCAGCTGATCGAGATTTTCGTTTGCCACCTCGGGGTCGTTGAACTCCAGCGCGGGGAGGCTGACCTGCGCCAGGATATCGGACTGGGTTGTCAGGTCGTTGACCCAGGTTGACTGGTACTCGCGGATGTCGAACGCGAGCATCGCTGCACCGGCCACCAGCAGCGCGGCGGAGGTGGTCGCCAGCACGGCAAGCATGAACTTGCGGGAGATCGAGCGCTTTACGGCATTCCTGATCATTTCTGGGGGCCTTTTGTGACGACAGTGGCAAGCGCCAAAAGCCTGGAGCTGAGTTTCAGGCCTGACCTGTCCGCTGCATCCAGCGAAATCTCGAAGCGCACGCGCTCTTCGACGATACGGAAATTGATCATGCTGCCCTGCGCCAGCGCATCGTCGGCTTCGGTGACCGTCAGCGTTGGCTGCGCCCCGAGCTGCTTGAGCAATTGCGGCAGCCTTGCGCGCTCGGAACGGCCGATAAACAGGACGTGAATGCCATTGAGCGAATCGCCTGTTTCCAGGTTCCTGACAACTATCGGGCGGTTTTTGATGCTGCGATTGGCCGACATCCTGGCCAGGCTGCCGGCGATGGCATCGCTGCCCATCACGCCGATCACATAGGGGGAATCGCTCTTCGGGAAGGAGGATGCGGGCCACTCGACATAGTTGGGAAACTTGTACAGGAATGCGGTCTTCACGGATTCCTCGTCCGCGTTGATGCCGGGATCGCCGGACGCGGATTGCGCGATCGAGGTCGCAGGCCATGCCCACAATGCAAGCGACAAGGCGAGCACGCGCAGCAGCAGGGCGAGTCCCATCCGCCATCGGGATGTGGATGGCCGGTATGCCGGTATCGGCTTGCCGTTGCTCAAAATGCGCGTGGAATGCATGTCGTCTGATCGTCGCAGCCGGCTTACCGACGCCAAAGCAGTTTGACGAACAAGGCCCGATCGTATTCGCTGCGTCCCGGCGCCGCGCCGTACTCGGGATGGGATTTGTCCAGGAGGTTTTGCGCGACGACCGACAACTCGAGATCACGCCGGATCTTCCAGCCGTAGCGCACGTCCAGCGCGGTATAGGCCGGCACGGTCGGCCTGGTCAACGCGCCCACATGCCTCAGGGTCAGGTCCAGTTCCTTGCCTTGCGCAATGTCGTACGACGAGCGGATGGACCAATAGTGGGACGGGTCGCTGGTGGCCAGGCCGGTCGTGCCGGTGGCATCCAGGCTGCCCGGTTTCAGTTTGGTGTCGACTCTCTGGGCGACGAGGCCCGCGGCCAATCGCCATGCGGGCATCGCCTGCCATGTACCCCACATCTCGATTCCGCGGTTCGTTCCTTCCGCGAGATTGCGGAACACCGCGCCCGGGCCATTCCGGTTCGGCTCCAGCGTACGCAGCCTGTCGTACCGGCTATAAAACGCCGTTGCCGAAAAGGACAGCGTCGACGACGGCTGGGCGCGGTAGCCGAGTTCGAACACGTTGGCGACTTCGGAATCGAAATCCGGCCCGCCCGCCACCGCATATTGGGGGACGCCGTTCACGACCGCCGGGTTGCGGGGACTGAAGAAATCCCGGTCGATCCGGGAGGGTGCGCGCACCGACCTCGAGGCGGAACTCCAGACCAGGTTGTCGGCGGCTGGCTTCCATGCAAGGCGAAGCGTGGGAAGGAATTCGACGCCGGTGTAGTTATTGTTTTCCAGCTTGAGGCCGGCAGTCAGGCGCAGGTTGTCCCGCAGCGCGATTTCATCCTGCACGAAGACATTTCCCCAGTACATATTGAGGGAGCCGGGCAGGAAAGCGAACGATTGGGCATTGTTCACGTGATCGAGTGCAAGGCGGTAGCCGGCGCCCCAGACCACGTTGTGGATGTCCGCAAGCTTGACCGAGTGCTGAAGCTGCAGGTCAAAGGTATGCAGATGCTCGATAAACGCGTTGGGCTGGTTTCTTTCCGTGTAGTCCCAATAGGCTTGCAGACTCAGATTCGAGCCATCCGCCAGTGTCGTATTCATGTTGCCGACCAGATTGGCGCCCGCGATCCTGATGTCGCGCGTGCCCTGCTGGTGCAGGGCGCCGTCATAGGTATCGCCATGTATCGAGATTCGCTGGTTTCCGCTTTCCCAATCGGTGCGGAAGCCTGCCTGCTTCCTGTGCCAGCCCGTCAGTACGGAGGTGCCGTTGGCGCGCTGGGTATCGTCGTTCGTTGCGTATTTGCCGTAGACGCGGTAATGGCCGCCGTTCGCCAGCGCGCCGCCGTACCTGGCCGCGCCGTGCCGTTCATTCTTGCTGAAGCCCGCGGCGGCAAGCGCGCCCTGGGTTTGTTGCGCCGGCTTGGTAATGATGTTGATGACACCGTTCACGGCATTGGCGCCCCACAATGTCGCTCCCGGACCGCTGATCACTTCGATGCGGTCGACATCCTCGAGGACGACATCCTGCGCATCCCAGTACACGCCCGAGAATAGCGGGCTGTAGACGGTGCGTCCGTCGATCAACACCAGCAGCTTGTTTTCGAACGGATTGTTGAATCCGCGCGCCGTGATCGCATAGTTCCTTGCGTCCACGCGCGCAACCTGCAGGTTCGGCGCGAGGCGCATCGCCTCGGGAAGCGTCGTCACGCCGGAACGGCGGATATCGGTGGCGGTAATGACGAAGATGGAGGAGGGCGCATCGGCAAGCGATTCGGGCCGCTTCGATACCGACGTGATTCGTATGCCGGCCAGTTCTTCCAGGCTCAGGTCGGCCAGATCGTCGGCGTCCAGCGCCTGGGCGCGTACCGGAACCACCGCAGCGAAGAATACAACGGACAGCAATCCTGTTGACAAGCAGCGGCGACGAGCCTGGGCCTTCGGCAAGCAAAGCTGATCAGCAAGGCGGGTAGTGCGGTCGTGGATGGGCATGGCATTCGTGATGGTTGTTTGACGATAAAAGAGCCGATCAGCGGGTGGCTTGTCCAGGCTTGCGAAAATGGAAGTTGCGGTGCCCGATGCTACCCGAACGGTCGTCCTTTCCGCAATGGAAGAATGAGAAAATTCATCAGGCAACGGGAGGGAAAGTGGCTTATGTATGTTTTCATACGGAACAACCTTTCCGTGGAGATGGGGCCTGTCCACGCGCACCCCGGCATGCCTGCCGCGATTGATCCCGCTCAAAGCCGCAACGATCAAACACAGTACCGTAAGGAGCAGCGCCGACAGCAGCTTGTCGATGTACGTTCATTTCCTCGCCTGAAGCACAGCATATCCGGATGTCTTGTCCGATGGGCTTGTTGCGGTCAACGCCGTCCCATCGCCGCGAGAGGTTCATTTCCGCACATGATTGTCGACGCCCGACACTCGAACTGATTCACCGAACCGACCCATATGCCGAATCAGGATGCGGTTCGCAGCACCGATGCCAGGCGAACGCGCCAATGCATGACGAAAGCGGACACAGCGCATTTCGCATGCACGCCCGGCACCGCCGTTTCGAATTCTTCGCCCTGCCTGGAGCCGCTGACTCCTGCAAGCGACCGATGCATGCATGACACCGCATTCCACGCAAAGTTTTGCGGATGCCGGCATGACAAAAAGGGAGGATATCAGCAACGTGCTTGTGACCCGAACTGCGATTACAGGCTTCTATTCCCGGGACGAACATGAAAGAGACGATATGAATACCAAACTGCTACGTATGCTTGGCGCAATACCGCTTGCGGTCGCGGCGCTGACCACCGGATTCGCCTACGCCGACAACATGCCGCACGCCGACCATCGCGTGATCAATGTCGACGAACAGGAACACGGCTACCGCAAGGGTGTGGTCGCGGTCTCCCATCCCCTGGCCGCACAGGCCGGCGCGAAGATGCTCGAAGACGGCGGCAATGCGATCGACGCCGCCGCGGCGATCCAGTTCGCCCTCAATGTCGTCGAGCCGCAGTTTTCCGGCATCGGCGGCGGCGGCTTCATGATGATCTATCTTGCCAAGACGAACGAAACAGTCATCATCGATTCCCGGGAGCGTGCGCCTGCCGCGGCCACGCCCGACATGTTCCTGAACCAGACCTTCGCCACCGCCTCCACCAGCGGCCACTCGGTCGGTGTGCCGGGCACGGTGCTCGGCGTCGAAACGGCGCTCAACCGCTGGGGCACCAAGAGCCTTGCCAAGACCCTTGAGCCGGCCATCACGCTGGCGGAAAGCGGTTTCCGGATCAACCGCTTCCTGGCGGCCGACATCGACAATGAACGGACCGCCCTGCAACCCGAAGCACGCGCGGTGTTCCGCCTGCCGAACGGCGATCCGCTGCCCGAAGGCTACCTGCTGACACAACCGGATCTCGCGAAGACATTCCGGCTGCTCGCGGGGCAGGGAAGCAGCGTGTTCTACAAGGGCGAGATTGCCAAGGCGATCGTCGAAGCGCAACGGCGCACCAATCCCGCACTCGGCGAGGCCGGCGTCGGCCGCATGACCACGGAAGATCTCGCGCGCTATGACGTGGCGTTGCGCAAGCCGGTGGAAGGCACCTATCGCGGCGTGACGATCAAGTCGATGTCGCCGCCTTCGTCCGGTGGCCTGACCGTCATTCAGATGCTGAAAATGCTGGAGCAGTTTCCGATCGGCGACACATCGCAGGGCTTCGGTTTCGGTTCGGCGCGCACCGTGCATGTCATGACGGAAGCGATGCGCCTCGGCTTCGCCGATCGTGCCGTCTGGATGGGCGATGAAGACTTTGTGCCGGTGCCGAAGCGTGGCCTGATCTCGTCCTGTTATGTCAATACGAGAAAGCTGCTCATCAATCCCGACCAGCGGCTGGCGACCGCGACTGCCGGCAATCCGCTGCCCTGCGATGCGGAAACGGTGACAGCCTCCACCCGTATCCCGGTCGCGCCGCAGGAAGAGGAGAAAGGCATCCATACGACCCACTTCTCCGTCGTCGATAAGCACGGCAACGTCGTCTCGTACACCACGACGATCGAGAACACCTGGGGCACGGGCATCGTCGTACCCGGCTACGGTTTCCTGCTCAACAACGAGTTGACCGACTTCAACTTCACGCCGGCGCGCAACGACGCAACCGGGAATCCGGGTGCCAACGACGTCGCGCCACTCAAGCGGCCGCGCTCGTCCATGACACCGACGATCCTGTTCAAGCACGGAAAGCCGGTTGCCGCATATGGTTCTCCGGGCGGCGCCACCATCATCAATTCGGTATTGAACGTCACCATGAATCTCGTCGACCATGGCATGCCGATCCAGCAGGCGATCGATGCACCGCGTTTTTCTGTCACCAGCGCGGGCGGTGCGATCACCTGTGAAAGCGGCTTCTCCGCCGGGACGCTGCAGCGGCTCGTCGCACTGGGGCATCAGGTGCCTGTCGTCAATGGCGTACCGACCTGCAATTCGCGGATAGGGTCGGTGCAGGGCGTGGTGATCGATCTGAAAACCGGCAAGCAGTATGGCGGCGCCGACCAGCGCCGTGAAGGGACCGTCATCGGGCTGAAGAGAGGGCACGACAAGGACTGATTGCGCGGTCGCTTGATGGCCGTATGAGCTGGCCCGCCCTTGTCCCCGTCAGGCGATGAGGGCGGGCCTTTCCTGTTGTGGAATATGAACTTGCGCGTGAGCGGGCATGGAATGCGCCGGTTCAGCCGTCGCCGAACAGGTCATGCGCATCCAGGATCGCATAGGCGATCTCCGGATTTTTTTCGAGGCACCTGCGCACCGCCGCTGGAATCGACTGCCGGGTCTTCCGGCACAGTCCGGGAAGTTCCTGCACCTGGATGTTAAGGCCCCTCATCGTGCGCACTTCGCGCGCACCCGGCGCAATCTGCAGGACGATCCCGAGAAGCTCGTGCATCCGCTGTTGCATGCGCTTCAGATCGTCATAGCTGGAAATGTTCTCGATGCGCTCGAGGAGCTTTTTCTCTTCCAGGTTCGTCAATCGCAGGATGCGGAAATCACCCTGGGGATCATTCAGCAGTTCGTCGCGTTTGCACACGCATGCTCCCGGCGGGCATTCCTTGCGAATCGGAAAGGGAGGGAGTTGCGACATAGACGACTGGGATAGAAGTTCAGAGCGGGAAAATCTTACCCTTCATCGGCGCAGAATCACACTGTTTTGGGAAGGGAACTGGTTGAATGCCCGCTTTTGCCGGGCACGCAAGTGCATGGGAATCAACTTGCCCATCCCTGCTTCTGCTGAGGCAGAAACCCTGCTGCAAGGTTCCCTTCCTCAAGCGGAAAGGAACGTCCAATGACTGAGGTGTGACGCAGCAGGACCAGCCTTACTGCGTCAGCAAGGTATTCACCAGCACCACATCCTCTTCCTTCAGCGTGCCGGCAGCCGCCTTCAGCCGCAGCCCGTTCACGATCGTGTCATAGCGCGCCCTCGCGAGATCGCGGCGGGTGGTGAACAACTGCTGCTGCGCATTCAGCACGTCGATGTTGATGCGCACGCCGACCTGGTAGCCGAGCCGGTTCGATTCCAGCGCGGACTGGCTGGAAATCTCCGCCGCTTCCAGCGCGCGCACCTGCACCAGCCCGGAATTCACACCAAGGAATGCCTGCCGGGCGCCCTGCGCCGCCGTGCGGCGTATGGTATCCAGGTTTGCCCGCGCCTGGTCCTCGAGCGCGATCGCTTCACGCACCCGGCTGGTGATGGCAAAACCGGAAAACAGCGGGATCGCCAGCTGCACGCCGACCGCGTTGTTATTGGAGACGGAGCCGGTCGGGCTCAGCGCCGTGCCGGTCTGGTCGTTGTAGCTGCGGCTGGCGACCAGGTCGACCGTCGGGTAGTGGGTGGCGCGGTTGCGCTTGATTTCCCGCTGCGCGATTTCGAGCGCAAGCTGCTGGCTGAGCACGTTGAAGTTCTGCTGTTCCGCGCTCAGCACCCACGGTTCGATAGCGGACGGCTCCGGCGCATTGATCTTCACGCCGGGCCGAAGCGTGGCCAGCGCACCCGCCTGGCGGCCGATGATCTGCTGCAGGGCCGCGCGCCGGATCTCCAGTTCGCTGCGTGCCGCGGCCTCCTGCGCCAGCGATAGGTCGAACCGGGCTTGCGCCTCATGAGTATCGGTGATGGTCGCCGTACCGACCTCGAAGCTGCGCTTCGCCAGGGCAAGCTGTTCGGTGATGGCGGTCTTCTGCGCCTCGACCGTTCCCAGCGCATCCTGCGCCGACAACACATCGAAGTAAGCCTGTGCCACGCGCACGATCAGGTCCTGCTGCGCCTGCGCGAACTGCGCTTCGCTCACCGCCGTCGACAGCTTCCCCTGCTGGTATGTCTCCCAGTTGGCCAGCCGGAACAGCGGCTGCGACATCGACAGCGTATATCCCTTCGCATTGAAGTTACGGTCGGTGCTGATGCCACCCGAGCGCGAATTCAGATCGCTGCGGTTGTAGCTGCCCGACAGCGCCACCGTCGGCAGCAGGCCAGCGCGCGCCTGCACCTCGCGCTCCTGCCCAGCCTCCAGGGCTGCGCGTGCGCTGGCGATCTGCGCATCGTACACAAGCGCTTCCTTGTATACCTGCAGCAGGTCGTCCGCGGACGCATTGAGCGACAGAAACGCGCCGGCGATGAGAGCGGCGATAAGGGGCTTGCGCATTGATTTCTCCGTGCGGGGGTTGATAGCGAAAGTTAATAAGTCGGCATCGAGCCGTCGACCTGCTGCGCCCAGGCATGGACGCCGCCGGTCAGGTTGATCACATTGGGAAAGCCGTTGCGTTCAAGGAAGGCGGCGACCGACATGCTGCGGGCGCCGTGATGGCAGATGCAGACGATGGCTGCATCCTCGTCCAGTTCCTGCATGCGGGCCGGCACCGTATTCATTGGCATCGGCACTGCGCCCTCGATGTGGCAGGTCTGGAATTCCCAGGGCTCCCGCACGTCGAGCAGCAGGGGCTTCGGACGATTCTCGTCCGCCAGCCAGACGGCGAGTTCAGGCGCGGTCAGGGTTTGCATGTCGGTTTCTCAGAATTTGAAATGGGACGGCGTCAGGGCTTCGCGCAGCGGCCGGACATCGGTTTCGAAAACGGTGCGCTTGTCGTAGGCGGCGTTGCCGGTGCGGGTGATGAGCTGGGCGAACATGACCGGTGATTCGCCGACGATCGCAAAGATCCGGCCGCCAACCTTGATCTGCTGCAGGAAGGCATCGGGCAGCACCGGCAAGGAGCCGGAAATGACGATCACATCGTAGGGGCCGCCGCCGGTCCAGCCCCGGGCGCCGTTGCCGAGCACGACCTCGACGTTGCTGATGCCGTTGGCGGCGAGGTTCTTTTCCGCCATCGACTTCAGCTCCGGCTCGATCTCGATCGTCGTGACCTGGCGCGCCTTGTGTGCCAGCAGCGCAGCCATGTAGCCGGAGCCAGCGCCGATTTCCAGCACGCTCTCATGCTTTTTCACAGCGACTTCCTGCAGGATCCGCGCTTCCATCTTGGGCGCGAACATCGACTGGCCGCAGGGCAGGGGGATTTCGGTATCGACGAAGGCGAGGTTCTTGTACGCTTCCGGCACGAAGTCTTCGCGCTTGACCACCATCAGCAATTCGAGCACATCGGGTTCGAGCACATCCCATGTCCGGATTTGCTGTTCGATCATGTTGAAACGGGCTTGTTCGATATTCATTTTTGCGACTCGATGGGTTGAAATGGTGAGGGAAACAAACCGGCTATTCTATCAAACGACATCATCGTTCCTGGACTGCGGCATGGCTTCGATGCTGCCGTGGCCCGGCACGGGGGCACTGCCGAACTTGCGCCGCGCCCAGGCCGCCAGGTCGTCGAGGTAGGTGTACACCACCGGCACCACGACCAGCGTCAGAAGCGACGAGGTGATGATGCCGCCGATGACCGCCTGGCCCATCGGCGCCCGCTGTTCCGAACCTTCCGCCATGCCGAACGCCAGCGGCACCATGCCGAACACCATCGCCAGCGTGGTCATCAGGATGGGCCGCAGCCGGACATGGGCGGCTTCGAGCAGTGCCGCGCCGCGCTCCGCGCCGGCCTTGCGCGCCTGGTTGGCGAAATCCACCAGCAGAATCGCATTCTTCGTCACCAGTCCCATCAGCATGATGAAGCCGATGATCGAAAACAGGTTCAGCGTCGAACGGAAGAACATCAGCGCCAGGAACACGCCGATCAGCGTC
>NZ_DAIUCO010000180.1:0-11037 GCF_036846085.1 Noviherbaspirillum sp.
GTATGCGATCGCTCAATCTTCACACCCCCATCCCAACCTTCCCCCTAGCAGGGGGAAGGAGCAGGCCGGCGGAGGTTCGGCCATAGCTAGGCTATTTTTCCGCAAGCTGGCGTTAAGGAGGTTGTTTAAATAGCCAATCACACCACACTCCGCACACCCTCCACCACCAACCCCTTCAACTCCGAGCACTTCCCCTCCGGCACGGTAAGCCGCTTCCAGCTCCGCCGCAGATACGTCCCATCCGGATGCGGCCCCATCTCGAATCCCATCGCGAACAGCAGCGCGCGCATCGCTTCATTTTCCGACAGCACATCGCCATCCATCCGCTGTACCCCGGCCGCGCGGGCGACGCACGTCAGGTTGTGCAGCAGCCGGCGGGCGATGCCGGCACGCTGCCAGGCATCGTCGACCACGACCGCGTATTCGGCGATGTCGGGGGCCGCAACGACGACATACTGCGCCATGCCGACTGCCTGTTCCTCGCCGTCCCGCAATACCACTGCAAGGAGAGTGATCGCCCGCATCGGATCGGCCTGGGTGAAGCGTTCCAGCATGTCCGGCGGCAGTTCATGGGCGGGGTAGAAGAAGCGCTGGTACCGGCTTCGCAGCGACAGGCCGCGTACCAGCGCCTGCATCATCGGCGCGTCGGCGGCCCGTGCCACCCGGATGCGGATGGCGGTGCCGTCGCGCAACCGCCAGGTGTCATGCAGTTCCCGCGTCGGCAGCAGCGCCTTCAGCAGCGGCTGCAGCGACTGGCTCCATTTGGCGAGCGGCGGAGAAAGGTCGGCCATGACATCCTCCGACTCAGGCAAACAATGTGCGGGCGGCGGCCAGCACCGGTTGCAATTGCCGGCTGAACGGACGCTGCGACGGCGCGGCATCGATGCGGACGGCGGCGCTGTCGAGTGGCGTCAATAGGGTGTCGCTCGGGCGGTCGATGACGAAGCTTTGGCCGGCTTCCAGCACGATGTCCCGGATATCGCCGTCCTGGGTGATCCATACGGTGCCGTCGATCGCATGGACGGTCGATCCGATTGCGCCGTGCAGTTGCAGATGCTGGTCGGCGCGCAGGCGGACGATGT
Source organism: Noviherbaspirillum sp. (assembly GCF_036846085.1). Taxonomy (NCBI): domain Bacteria; kingdom Pseudomonadati; phylum Pseudomonadota; class Betaproteobacteria; order Burkholderiales; family Oxalobacteraceae; genus Noviherbaspirillum; species Noviherbaspirillum sp. The sequence continues at coordinate 1,083 of NZ_DAIUCO010000180.1, forward strand.
TCCCCCTGGCGGCCGACGGCAGAGTTTCCCTACGTACTGGCCTGGATGGCAGGCGGTCGGTAAATAACATGGTGGCATTCATGATCAGCTCCTTCGCTGTTGAACCGGGATCGCAGGAATTGTGTCCCTGTGATGCACATTATTGGTTGGTTCCTGGAGCTTTACAATCCGGCAAAATGGAATAAGATTGTTCTCATCTGAGAACAATAGGGGTGATCATGGAACGCCTGGATGAAATGATGACGTTTGCGAAGGTGGTGGAAACGAAAAGCTTTTCTGCTACCGCGCAGGCGCTCGGCACGTCGAAATCGCTGGTCAGCAAGCAGATCAGCAACCTGGAAAGCGCCCTGGGCGTACGCCTGTTGAACCGCACCACGCGCCGGATGAGCCTGACCGAGATCGGCGCCGCCTATTACGAGCATTGCGCCCGGATTGCGCAGGAGATCGATGCCGCCGCGGAAACCGTGACCCAGCTGCAGGCGGAGCCGCGCGGCGTGCTGCGATTGACTTCGCCGGTGATCTTCGCGTCGCTGCACCTGGCGCCGGCGATGCAGTCCTTTCTCAGGCGCTATGAAAACGTCGAAATCGAGCTGAACGCGAACGACCGGATCGTCGATATCGTGGAGGAGGGCTACGACCTGGCGATCCGGATTACCGACCAGCCGGCCCAGACCATGGTGGCGCGCGTCATCGCGCCGGTGCGCTGGGTAACCTGCGCCGCGCCGGCCTATCTGGAGCGCTACGGCATTCCGCAAACGCCGCAGGATCTGCTGCAGCACCGCTGCCTGGTTTACCAGGGCATCCCGGCATTGCGCAGCGGGTGGCACTACCGCATCGGCAACAAGGAAGTGTCGCTACCGGTGACCGGCAGCTGCCGCGTCAACAATTCGGAAGTGCTGCTGCACCTGGCGCTGGACGGCATGGGCATCATCATGTTCCCCACCTACATCCTCGGGCCGCATCTGAAAAGCGGCAGGCTGCAGATCATCCTGCCGGACAGTATCCCCAACCCCGATATGTCGTTGTATGCGACCTACCTGCCGAACCGGTATATGCAACCGAAGGTGCGCGCCTTCATCGATCACCTGATGGAACACTTCGGGCCGCAGCCGCATTGGGATGAGTTTTGAGCATGCGGGCATCACGTGCCCCGCGATGCGGGCGCTTTCACGAATGAATTGTTTGCTAAGATCGCGTCTTTCAATTACGCAAAGCGATTCCCGATGCTAACGTCCTGCATGTGTACCGAAGCCGCCCTGACATCCGGCAACATGGCGGAATGGGCGATCAAGATCAAGGAGCGGCCAAATCATCTTCATCGCAAGATCTGGGAATGGTGTTTCGCCTGCGAGGCGTTGGCCGAACGAGGGATGCTTCGTCCCGGCATGAAAGGCCTGGGATTCGCCGTGGGCACCGAACCGCTGACGGCGGTATTTGCCGGCATGGGGGCGCGCATCACGGCGACCGATCTCGATTTCGAACGTGCGCAGGAAGCGGGATGGACTGAAACCAACGAGCACGCGAGCGGCTATGCGCAGCTCAATGAGCGGGGCTTGTGCGACCCGGCGGAGATCGAGCGGCTGGTGCAGTTCCGCTTTGCGGACATGAACGACATCGGCAGCGAATTCGATAACCAGTATGACTTCGTATGGTCGTCGTGCGCGCTCGAGCACCTCGGCAGCCTGCAGCACGGCATGCAATTCATCTACAACGCGATGCGCTGCCTCAAGCCGGGAGGCTACGCGGTGCATACGACGGAATACAACATCTCTTCCAATGAAGAGACGATCGACAGCGGTCCGACGGTGCTGTACCGGAAGCGCGATATGGAGGAAGTGATCCAGACCCTGCGCGCGCAAGGGCATCATGTCGATGTCGACTGGAACGAAGGACAAGGCTATGCCGATCAGACCATCGACCTTCCGCCCTACAAGCAGGAGGTACACCTGCGGCTTCAGATCCAGCAGTATGTCGTCACTTCGTTCGGCATCATCGTTCAGAAGGGAACCGGCAACGTCGAGCAGCCAAAAGGCCGACTCATGCGGCGTCTTTCCTCTTTGTTTGGCCGTTAGTCAAGGACGGCTCGCTTCGGCGGCCGGGACGGTCCCGCCCCCTGGGCAGGCGATTTTCCTGCCACTTCAGGCAATTACGCGCTCGCCCGCCGCCGGATGATCGCAGAGGCCGATCTCGGCCCGGATCAGGCCGGTCCGCATGCGTTCCTCCACCCGTTTGCGGTTGACCGATTCGGTGGCACGGGTGTTTTCCGGGTGCCACAGATGAAACACCTCGGTCGAGAATGCGCCGCCCTTGCGCCGCACCCCGTGGCGCGCCAGGCGCAGCACCAGGTCGGCGTCTTCATGGCCCCAGCCGACGAAGCTTTCGTCGAAGCCGTTGACGGCGGCATAGTCGCTGCGCCAGATGGCGAGATTGCAGCTCTTGATCCGGCTCCACTTGACGGAACGGTAATGACGCAGCCGGCTATTCGGAAAGGAGAGAAGGGGTATTGCCTTGTTTGCATGGCCCGCCAACCGCTGCAGCAGCCAGTAGCTGAAGCGGCGCGCATGGATGGCTGCCGGCGGTTGCTGCGACAACAGTTGGGCAGTGAACCGTTCCGACAGCAATACCCTGCTGCCCGATACCATGAAGCCGCGTTCAGCCAGCAGCCGGTGACGTGCGACGAAATCCGGTCGCGGAATGCAGTCGCCGTCCAGGAAAATCAGGTACTCGCCCTTGGAGGCATGCACACCGAGATTGCGCGCCGCCGAGGCGCGGAAGCCGTCATCCGGCTGCCATGCATGCACCAGTCGTTTCGGACCGCCCGCCGGCAGGGGCCGGAAGCCGTCAATCATTGCGCGGGTCGCATCGGTCGAGCCGTCGTCCGCGATGATCACTTCGAAGTCGGGATCGGTCTGCGCCAGCAGGCCACGGAGTACCGCGGCCAGCGCGTCGGGACGGTTGTAGGTGGTGACGATGACGGAAATCAGCATGAATGCGGGCGGAGGGCCGTCAGGGCTGCGAGCTGGGCTGGCCGTCGTTCTGGCCGATCAGCCAGATCTTGAGATAGCGGTAATAGCTGCCCTCGGCATTGGAGATCGCCAGCGCGAGGCCGTGGGAGCCGTCGAGGAAACCAAGCTTGAAGAAGTAGGTGCGCATGAAGGCCCACCAGCCGTGCAGCACCGCCTTGCCGACGCTGGCGCGCTTGCCGCGCGCATAGGCCTGCTGCGCGGAAAGCGTGGAATAGCTGTCGACCTTGCTGAGGACCTGCGAGTAGTTGCGGAAGCTGTAGTGCAGCATGTGCCCCTTCAGCCGCCTGACCCGGCCGTCCGCGACCAACCGCTCATGCACGATATGGTCGGTGAAACGCGCCTTGCCGCGCTTGAACAGGCGCGTCACGTAATCCGGCGACCACCCGGAGCGGCGGATGAATTTGCCGCAATACCAGGACCGGCGGGAAATTTCGAAGGCATCGGCCGCAGGGGATTCGCTGGCGACGACGGCGCGGATTTCCTCCGCCAGTTCCGGCGTGATGCGTTCATCCGCGTCGATCGACAGCACCCAGTGACCGGTGGCGGCATCCAGCGCGCGGTTCTTCTGCGGTCCGAAACCCGGCCAGTCCGGCGTCTCGATGACCCGGGCGCCGGCGGCACGGGCGACCGCGACGGTGTCGTCGGTGCTGCCGGAGTCCACCACCACGATTTCATCGGCGAATGCGACCGAAGCCAGGCATTCCCTGATGTTGTGTTCTTCATTTTTGGTAATGAGAATGACCGATAGCCGGATGGTTTTGCCGTCGAGGTTCGCCGTCAATGTCATCGTGATTTCTCCGCGGAAGGAGCCCGAATTATACCGGCTGATGTTCGGATAAAGTGTGCCGGCCGGCATCCCCCGGGCGGACTTCTTCCCGGTTGTGAACTAAGTGATCAGAACGGCCACCTATCCATTGACCGCCTGACCACATGGCGAAAGGCAAATGAATCTGCCGTGCAGGCACTGCGCCGGAAGGAGCGGTATGAACAAACTTGCATTAATGTGTTGCAGGCCGCGTACGGTTCGACGGAAGTAAGCACGCATCGGAGTCATGCTGCGGAAGTAAGGCGGTGGCGATCCACTATAATCATTGCCGCACAGACACCGGCCGATTGATGGTCTGACATCGGCCGGACAATCCCGGCGTGACACCGCGACAGTTGTTCAGTCTTTATCAGGCACGATCCGGCATGGCGCCAGGCGGCGCCGGCGTGTCCCGAATCTTTATCCATCAGCGAGGTACTTCATGATTTTGCCAACACATCTGGTCCGGCTGTTCCGAATGGTCAGGCCGTACCGTGGGAGGCTGGGACTGGCCTTCCTCGGCATGATCGTGACGGCGATGACCGAACCGATGTTTCCGGCGGTGATGAAGGAATTGCTGGACAACGGCTTCGTCGGTAAGCCGACCTTCAATCTATGGCTGGTGCCGATCGCCATCATCGGCATTTTCGTGTTGCGCGGCATTTCCACCTTCACGACCAGTTATCTGATGACATGGATAACGACGCAACTGCTGAACACCTTGCGCGGCCAGATGTTCGCCCGCATGCTGGATATCTCCGCCGGTTTCTATGCCACGCATTCCGTGGGCAAGGTCATCAACTCGATGATGTTCGAAGTGCAGCAGATCGTCGACATGATCCGCAATGTGCTGACGTCGCTGATCCGCGACGCGTTGACGGTCATCGTGCTGATGGCCTTCCTGATCTGGCTGAACTGGCAGCTCACCATCGTCGCCATCGTCCTGATCCCGCTGATCGCGGTCGTCGTGCGCATGACCGGCAAGCGCCTGCGCAAGCTGACCCGCGAATACCAGGAAGTCAACGGCGAACTCACGCAGGTGATCGAAGAGACCACGCGCGCCAGCCAGGTAATCAAGATTTTTGGCGGACAGGAATTCGAGAAAAAGCGCTTCGCCGAGCGGGCGGCCAAGCTGCGCCGCTACTCGATGCGGATGGCAAGCACCTATGCCGCCACCGTGCCGATCACGCAGACCATGGCGTCGTGCGCGGTCGCGGTGGTGATCGTGATCGCCCTGATCCAGTCTAGCCAGAACCAGACCACCGTCGGCGGTTTCGTATCCTTCATCACCGCGATGCTGATGCTGCTGGCGCCGCTCAAGCGCCTGGCGGAGATCAACGGCCCGCTGCAGCGCGGCCTGACGGCGGCGGAGGCGGTATTCAACCTGATCGATGCGCCGCCGGAGCGCACCACTGGCAAGAAACTTCCCGGGCGGGCCGCCGGCAAACTGCAGTTCATTGATGTGGGCTTCGTCTATCCGGGCCAGAACCAGCCGACGCTATCGCACATCAACCTGTCCATCATGCCCGGCGAAACCATCGCATTCGTCGGCATGTCCGGAGGCGGGAAATCGACGCTGGTCAACCTGGTGCCGGAATTCCATCCGGTGACCACTGGCGAGATACGGCTCGATGGCGAGCCGATTCGCAACCTGTCGCTGGAAAGCCTGCGCGCCCAGATCGCGATGGTGAGCCAGAACGTGGTGTTGTTCGACGACACGGTTGCCGCCAACATCGCCTATGGCGACCCGCAGCCGGATACGGCGCGCATCGAGGCCGCGGCACGCGCGGCCCATCTCGGTGATGTGGTTGCCGGCCTGCCGCAAGGCCTGATGACGCGGATCGGCGACAACGGCAACCGCCTGTCCGGCGGCCAGCGGCAGCGGCTTGCCATTGCACGCGCGATCTACAAGAACGCGCCGATCCTGATCCTGGATGAAGCGACGTCCGCGCTCGATACCGAATCGGAGCGTGCGGTGCAGGCCGCGCTGGATGTGCTGATGCGCGGCCGTACCACGCTGGTCATCGCCCATCGCCTGTCCACCATCGAACGTGCGGACCGCATCGTCGTGCTGGCTGGCGGGCAGATAGTGGAAGCAGGGTCGCACGCGCAGTTGCTGGCGAAAAACGGTATGTACGCCAATCTGTATCACCTGCAATTCGCCAAGGACGCCAGGACCGTCTAAATGAACGCCCTCGGATCAAAGCATTGCGGCATGCATCGCGTTCGGGTTCTTGCAAAAATGCCATTTCAAGGCCGGCAATTCCTTGGCAAACCTATATCCTATAATCAACGCTATTTGATTAATCTCAAGGTTTACAACATTTTTGTTGTCGTCCCGGCTATTGCCAGCGATTTCTGAATCCTTATAATGACCGCTAGAAATCATTTGCCTGAACTCAATTCAGAATCAACAAACCTTGATTCAGATCATTCCGGAGGCGTCGTGGGAAATACACAAGATAACCTGGTGACTTTCATCGAAACCGAATCCCCGCGCTTCAATTTCAACAAACTCCAAGCTGCTGCCTGCATGGCGGCGTCCGCGGCGGTGAGCGTTGGTCTCATCGCCTGGATGGTCAGCGCACTCTCCTGATTTTTCTTTTTGCTTCAGGCTTGCCTGAAGCAGCCTGCATTCATTCCGTCTTCAGTCCGGAATACACCCGGAAAACAACCGCACCTAGTCACCTAGTGATCCATCAGGTGCGCCATGTCGTTCAGGGCCTTGCCGGCGCAATGCCTTTGCCAGACTTCCACATCCTCGCTCGTCTTGCCGTTGACGTAGGAAAAATGCGCCTGCTGGTATTCGCCGGTCGCATCCTTCACCTTGTATTCCAGGCAAACCACGCTGGCATTGTCATTCGCTGAAATGCGCTGCCAGACCAGCGCATTCGGGTCGGGCAGCGATTTTTTCACGCCTGCCGCAATGGCCGCCGTCATGGCGGTGCGGTGGCTTTCGCCGACCTTGGGTACCGGCCTGGCTGGTTTGGAAGCGGAATCGCCGGAGGAATCCGGGACGGAAGCGTAATCGTCCTGAGTGGACAGGATGGGATCCGGACGATTGATCCATGCAGTGGCAGCCGCGCCGCAAGCAACCACGACCATCGCCAGCCAGGCCGCCTTCCGGCGTGACTTCCTGGCGGGCTTTCTGTGCTGCCTGACCAGGTTGCTGGGCTTGCCGGGCTTTTCGGGTTTGCAATAGGGGCAGGACTTCGCCGCCGTGCTGTAGATCTTGTCGCACTTCTTGCACCGCACTAATGCCATGTGCTTTTCCTTTCGCGCCCGGCCGCATTGCCCCGGCTATTTCAGGAATTGTGTTGCGACCACCACCCATGCGACGCCGGCAGCGATCGAGGCCCATATGAAGCGCTTTCGTTTTGCAACCCTGAGTTCATGTTTGACTACGCGTCTTTTCTTGAGGTCCACCTCTTGTGTGTCCACCGTCTTTCCCATAAGCGATATCGAAACAACTGATTGTCTGCCACATCCGGAATCCGTTATTGATCTGCTGCAAACCAGTTTGCTGGGTGCGCCATCATGCCAAAGCACAACCGGCCTCGCAAATGACGGAACCAAGAGGTTAAGGAAATAAAGTGCGGCTGCAGAACAAGACGGCACGCTACTGTTTCAGGATCGCCGCGCTGAATGCCTTCAATATGATCGAGACCGTGTCGCCCGCCTGCACGCCGCGCAACTCGTCTTCGAACGCCACGACTTCCACCACCTGCTGTCCCACCAGCAGCGAGACGATATGGATGACTTCCTCGCGCCGTATCGCCAGCACCTGGGCATTGATGTTGAGCTTTCCTTCCGCACGCTGTTTCAGGAACAGTTCCGCCGGGCTGCCCGAGCGGACAAACCGTCCATGGTCGATTTGCAGCACCCGGTTGGCCAGCTTGAACACTTCGCCGATGTCGTGGCTCACCATCAGCACCGTCATGCCGAAGCGCCGGTGCAGGCGCGCGAGGTCATCCTGCAGGCGCGCGCGCATCGCCCCGTCCAATGCGGAAAGCGGTTCGTCGAGCAGCAGCAGGGCCGGCCTGCGGGCGATGGCCCTTGCCAGCGCGACCCGCTGCTTCTGTCCGCCGGACAAGGTGCCCGGCAAACGGTCGCGCAGGCCGGCGAGACCGGTCAGTTCCAGCAATTCATCAATCCATTGTCTGTCGGTCGTGCCGACCGCATAGGCGATGTTATCGATCACGCTGAGATTCGGGAACAGCGCGTAATCCTGGAAGACGAAGCCGATCGAGCGCTTTTGGGGCGGGACATTGATGCGCCGCTGCGCGTCGAACCAGGTCACGCCGTTGACGACGATGCTGCCGCCGTCCGGTGTGGCCAGTCCGGCAAGCATGCGCAGCAGCGTCGTCTTGCCGGCGCCGGACGGACCGAACACGGCGACAAACTCCCCGTCGTCGATAGCGGCCGACAGATCGATCCGCATTGTGCCCGCCGGGCTGTCCACCGTCCTGCAAAGCGTGAATGCCAGCATGTCAGACCGCCTTCCACTTCCTGTTCACCATGTAGACGGTGAGCAGGATGGCGAAGCTGACGATGAACAGCACCGCCGCATAGAAATTCGCGGCGGCGTAATTCAGGCTTTCCACTTCATCATAGATCGCGATCGATGCCACCTTCGTGACGCCGGGGATGTTCCCGCCGATCATCAGGATGACGCCGAACTCGCCGATAATATGGGCGAAGCTCAGCACCGTGCCCGACAGCAGCGCCGGCTTGATGTTCGGCAGCAGCACGCGGAACAGCGTGACGATGTCCGGCTTGCCGAGCGTGCGGGATGCTTCCAGCAGGGAGGGCGGCAAACCCTGGAAGCCGGCCTGCACCGGCTGCACCATGAACGGCAAGCTGAAGATCACCGAGCCGATCACCAGTCCTTCGAAGCTGAAGACCAGCTTGACCTGCAGCCATTGTTCCAGCCAGGCACCGAACGCATACTGCGGGCTGAACGCCAGCAGCAGGTAAAAACCGAGTACTGACGGCGGCAGTACCAGCGGCATGCTGACCAGCGTCTCGACCACCGGCTTGAAGCGGGTGCGCGTATGGGCGATCCAGCAGGCCAGCGGCACGCCGATCAGCAAAAGGATCAGGGCGGTGATGGCGGACAGGCGGAAGGTCAGCAGCAGCGGTTGCCAGTCGACGTTCATGTCGCCTCGTCCGGCATCAGGGTCATCTCGTTGGCTTTCACCAGGCCGTCGACACGATCGCCGACCGCCAGCTGCAGCGCCTGCGCGGAACGCGTCGTGATGACCGATCCGATGGGATGGCCGCCGAAATCGAGCGTTACGCGCGTAAGCAGCTTGCCGTTGTCGATCGCGGTCACGACCGACGGCAGGCGATTGCGCATGCTGATCAAGCCGGACAGGTTTTTCGCCAGCGCCACTTCCATTTCCTTGAACAGCATCGTGACCGGCTTGCCGACCGGCCACGAGACGAGTTCATCGCCGGCGCTGACCAGCGTCGCGGTGAGGCTATGACTGCCGACATGCACATCGACGAGTGCGATGCTGCCGGCGGTGTCAATGGCCGCGATGCGCCCCGGCAAGCGGTTCATGGCAGTTGATATCCGTATCGTTCCAGGATGCGCCTGGAAGCCGGGCCGACAAGAAAGTCATGGAATTGCTTTGCCAGGGCGGGATTGTTCTTCCGGCCATGGGCCAGGATCACCGTACCCTGTGCGATCGGTTGATAGGCGGCGCGGGGCAGGTCGATCCATTTTCCCTGCCCGCGCATCTCCGGCGACACCACGACGGATTTCGCCGTGAAGCCGGCATCGGCCGCGCCGGAATGGATGTATTGATTAGTCTGTGAAATGCTCTCGCCGAAAACGAGCCTGGCTTTGAGCACCTCGTCCAGTTTGAAACCGGCCAGCGCCTTCATCGTTTCACGGCCGTACGGCGCCACCTTCGGATTGGCGACGGCGATCCTGCGAACCGCGTCGCTGCGCAGCGTACTCTGCCAGTCCGCCAGGTCAATGTCCTTCATCGTCCACAGGACCAGCGCGCCATAGGCGTAGATTTTCGGTGCGTCGGCGTGGCCCTCGCTGTGCAGCTTTTCGGGGAATTCCATGTCCGCCGACAGGAAGACATCGAACGGCGCGCCGTTCATGATC
>NZ_DAIUCO010000181.1:0-10952 GCF_036846085.1 Noviherbaspirillum sp.
GAAGTCTTCAGCTTCGATCGCTTCTGGGGTATCGGCAGCGGCCGCAACTTTGCGCTCGGCGCGATGTACGCGGTATATGACCGCTTGCAGAGCGCGCGGGAAATTGCAGAAATCGGCGTGCATGCCGGCGCGGAATTCGACAAGAGCACAGCGGGACCGTTCCGGATTTTCAGTATGCCGATGAAGAATGATCTGTAAAAGAGCAAAACGAATGATCGCCATTTCTTCCTGCTGAAGGGCGACAGAATGTAGTTGGTGCAGCCAATTTACCTATCCCCGACCTCTGTCCCTGGAAGGGGAGGGGAACGAACGGAGCGAACGCTATGAGCTTGATTGAAGTCAAAGTCCCCGATATTGGCGACTTCAAAGAGGTGGAAGTCATCGAATTGCTGGTCAAGGCCGGCGATACGATCAAGGTCGATCAGTCATTGATCACAGTGGAGTCCGACAAGGCCAGCATGGAGATTCCTGCCAGTCATGCCGGCGTGATCAGGGAACTCAAGGTCAAGATCGGCGACAAGGTATCCGAAGGAACCTTGCTCCTGACCCTGGAAGCCGACGCTGCCGGCGCATCCGCCGCTGCGCCGGCGCCGGCTTCCGCTCCTGCCGCGAATGCGACCGCCGGGTACGGTACGTCCACTCCTCCCGCTGCCGCTGCCGCTGCGGTGCAAGCGCCTGCGCCGGCCGCTCCGGCACCGCAGGCCGCCAGCTTCGGGGGGCAGGCCGACATCCAGTGCGACATGCTGGTGCTGGGCGCGGGTCCCGGGGGCTATTCCGCAGCGTTCCGCTCCGCCGATCTCGGCATGGTGACGGTCCTGGTCGAGCGCTATGCCACGCTCGGCGGCGTCTGCCTCAATGTCGGTTGCATTCCCTCCAAGGCATTGCTGCACGTTGCAGCCGTCATCGACGAAACCCAGGCAATGGCCGCCCATGGCATCAGCTTCGCCAAGCCGGAAATTGACATCGATAAACTGCGCGGATGGAAGGACAAGGTCATCGGCAAGATGACCGGCGGGCTCTCCGGCATGGCAAAGGCACGCAAGGTCACTGTCGTGCAGGGCGTCGGACAATTCCTCAGTCCGAATCACATGGAAGTCACCGCCCCTGACGGTAGCCGCAAAACCGTGCAATTCAAGCAGGCCATCATCGCAGCCGGATCGTCGGTCGTGAATCTGCCCTTCGTGCCGGAAGATCCGCGCATTGTCGATTCCACCGGTGCATTGGAACTGCGCAGCGTCCCGAAAAAAATGCTGGTCATCGGGGGCGGCATCATCGGACTGGAAATGGCGACGGTGTATTCCACGCTCGGTGCCCGCATCGATGTGGTCGAAATGATGGATGGCTTGATGCAGGGCGCGGACCGCGACATGGTCAAGGTCTGGCAGAAATTCAACGAGAAGCGCTTCGACAAGATCATGACCAAGACCAAGACGGTTGGGGTGGAAGCACTTAAGGAAGGCATCAAGGTCACGTTCGAGTCCGCCGACCCGGCAATCGCCGCACCCGAGCCGGGACTGTACGACATGGTGCTGGTGGCGGTAGGGCGCAGTCCGAACGGCAAAAAGATCGCCGCTGACAAAGCCGGCGTTGCCGTAACCGACCGCGGCTTCATCAACGTCGATTCGCAGATGCGCACCAACGTGCCGCATATCTATGCCATCGGCGACATCATTGGCCAGCCCATGCTGGCGCACAAGGCCGTGCATGAAGCCCATGTCGCGGCGGAAGCGGCCGCAGGCCAGAAGTCCCATTTCGACGCCAGCGTGATTCCGTCGGTTGCCTATACCGATCCGGAAGTGGCGTGGGTCGGCATGACGGAAGACGAGGCGAAGGCAAAAGGCGTGAAGCTGGAAAAGGGACTGTTCCCGTGGGGCGCATCGGGACGTGCGGTCGCAAACGGCCGTGAGGAGGGTTTCACGAAACTGCTGTTCGACGCCGAGACCCATCGTATCGTCGGCGGCGGAATCGTCGGCACCCATGCGGGCGATATGATCGGTGAAATTGCATTGGCGATCGAAATGGGCGCCGACGCGGTCGATATCGGCAAGACGATCCATCCACACCCGACACTTGGCGAATCGATCGGTATGGCGGCTGAAGTGTTCGAAGGCGTTTGCACCGACTTGCCGCCTGTGCGTAGAAAGTAACACCGCGTCACGCGGCAAATCCGCTTTCGTAGGTAGTCGTTACGCGTAGATCGATGCCCCGCGCAGGCGGGGCATTTCTTATTCAGCACGTTTGCGGTCAGGCAGTGGCAACCCGGAGAGATGGTGCTCGCCAGGCGGCCATATGCACCTGTGTTCCGAGAACCTGCCGGCTCCCCCTGCCGTCGGCTATCGATCCACTCTAGCGCCTTTGCGGCGGCCTGTCGTCCTGCCTGGCCGGCGGCGGGATGTCGGTATCAAATTCGGGGAAATCCGCGTCGTCGGTCGCGATGCTGTCAATACGGTCCACGCCGATATCGCGGGCCAGCTCGACGTCGCTGTTCCGTCCTGCCGTTGAACTTTCTCCGGTTCCTGCCGAATCAATACCTTCACTGCTCACATCGATATTGTGGCTATCCGGGTCTTCGGTCGTCCCTCTGTCGAGGGGCAATACCTCCTCTTCGACCGCCCTGAGTCCACCCTGTACGTCGCTGCCGGTATCGGAAGTGTCACTCGGGCCAAGCGCATCAGCGCCATGTCCAGTGCCGAGTTGACGGTCCGGTTCCGGAATGTTGTCGGGGTCTAATGTGCTTGATGCCATGATTGCTCCTAAATATGTAGTGGAAGAGATGCGTCGACGAGCTTCTTGCAAGCTTGCAATTTTTCCGAGCAGGAGGAAAAAATTGCCGGTTTAATGAAAATATCGAAACGCAGAGCGTGGCCTGTAAGGACTGCTTCACGTTTCGCTTCCCCCAGCTGCGTAATTCCTTCGTCACCTTGGAGTCATTTGCAATATCCATACCTTCCCGCGGCGCGCTGCAATCGGCACGTGCCGATTGCCGGTGCGCGAACGCGATGAGCACCACGAAAAAGTGAAGTTGCTGCTACCGATACATGACGCACAGCATTCCAGGATGCAATGACATCGATCGCCGGCCTGCAGGCTGAACGCCGGAGCCGGCTAGACCTGTCCAACGAGGTTACTGTAAGTGCGCACCTGTCTGCGCTGTCTGCGGGACGGGTTGTTGATGCATACCAGCCGGTCGTTCGTCCAGCCTGCAGTGCTGAGGCGCTGCGGACATATCCTGGTAAGTTTTGACAGGTAAACGCGAAAAGCTCGCCGAAGCGAGCTTTCATTCACAACACATTTTCATCCTTCAGGAACCCGGGCTATCTGCCAGGTGCCCCTGAACCGATGGAACGGAAACCCATGCTATCTGCGTGGTGTCCCCGCTTGCCGGAAAGACTGCGATGTTTTCCGGTGCAGCATGAAACTTCACCGGACAATGAATTAGATAGCAGCGGAACCTTGAAGGTTCGTATGCTTAGATAGGACAGATGTTGGTTGCTTTCTCGCCTTTGGGGCCAGTGCCGCGATCGAACGACACGCGCTGGTTTTCCGCAAGGCTTTTGAAACCGGTCGACTGAATGTCCTGGAAGTGTGCGAACAGATCGCCGCCACCGTTATCAGGCGTAATGAAGCCGAAGCCTTTGGAATCGTTGAACCATTTTACTGTGCCTGTTTGAGTACTCATGTCATTTCCTTTTGATGAGGATGGGGGCTTGCGCCCGGAATGCACCCAAGACCAAGAAATGTAACCGGAAGGAGTCAAACAGGAATGGCTCTGTGAGAGAGCAAGACGGGAAAGAGACCGACAATAACGACGACTTGATGCAAGTGCAGGAGCGACTATACAGGCAAATCCGGCATTGGTGTGAATAATTCTCCGGCCCGGGTTTTTAGTTAAATGAGTATGTTGCGACAGGAGAGCGGGAAGCCAGCTGCGCAATTGCACTGCTGAGTTTGTCTTCGATCCGCTTCCTGCGTGCAGGCTGATCCGGCGCGGTCAGCGCCAGGTCAGGAAAATACAGCCGTACCGATTTCTCGTCAGTAAACATATCCATCCGGTGCGCATGCTCATGGGCGAAATCTTCGCCGATATCCCACTCGCATTTGGTGAGAGTGATGCCTTTCTCACGCGCAATTTCTATGGCAATTGAAGATATGACGTCGGCGCCGGCGAGGCGGACGGTCTGTGCATTGCTTTCCAGCGTCATGGCAATTCCTTCCACGTAATCAACGACGGCGTTGGTGGCCGGACGGTATTGGTCCACGCTTCTCAAGATGACGGAAGATGATGCGACCCTTGCTGAGGTCGTAAGGTGACAACTCTAGCGTTACCTTGTCGCCTGCCAGTATTCGAATATGATTCTGCCGCATTTTTCCAGAGGTATAAGCGGTCAGCTGGTGACCGTTATCAAGGTTGACGCGAAAACGTGAATCGGGAAGTACTTCGGCCACGAGGCCGTTCATTTCAAGAAGTTCTTCTTTAGCCATTTTTAGTTCCAGTATGAATGTTGTGCAACAAAAGTAATGATCCTGAAGTCCACAGTGAGAGCGGGACGAGAAGCCAACTGACTGTCCTTGGGACGTGCAATTGCGAAATGCGTCTGTCAGGCGCGAATAGTTAAGAAAGACTCTTGTGGCCGGATTGCCGGGCGCAGCAACAGGCCAGTGGAGGTGAAAACGCTGCATCAACAGCGCCTGGTAACGACTGATACGAGGTGAAGATTTGTCTTTGCGCTTGTGCTCAGGTGTGCTTTTGCACGCGCACGACCGAGAAGTTGGGGGGAACTCGGGACCGGCATTCGTCTCCGCAGGAGCGGAGAGGCTTGCCACAGGGCGCAACAATTATAGCTCAGTATGCCTCTTCTTTCTTGAGATTAGCGAACGACACTTCGTGCCCAGCGTACGATGTCCGCCGCACCCATTGCGCCGGCCTGACGGGCAATTTCCTTGCCTCCTGTAAACAGGGCCAAGGTCGGGATGCTTCGAATCGCATAACGTGCCGCCAGATGCGGTTCGTCCTCCGTATTCACCTTGGCAAGTCGAAAATGTGGCTCAAGCTGACCGGCAGCCTGCTCGAATGCGGGTGCCATCATCCGGCAAGGGCCGCACCATGGTGCCCAGAAATCCACCAGCAGCGGGATATTGCTGTTCCCGGCATGTCGATCAAACTCCGCCGCGGTAAGCGCTACCGGTCTGCCTGCAAATAAGGGGCGATGGCACCGGCCGCAATCCGGAGATTCGCACAGCCGCTCGGAAGGGACGCGATTAGTCGCATGGCAATGCGGACAGACAATGTGTAAGGGCATGTCGATTGTTCCTTGTATGCCGTTAATCCAAACTCAAGCCCGCGTGCCGGACGCGTGCGCGCAGCATGTCACGGCTGTTGAACAGCCAGACATCCGAATCGGCGCCTGTATCGCCGAGCAGTATGCCTGCCTGCACATGTTCGATGACCCATTCCCGGCTGACGCTGCAACTCACGGCCACCTCGTCGAGCGTCAGGCGGGCATCTTCCAGTGTGCGTGCAAACTGTTCCTTCATCATGTTGTGAGTCCCTGTCGCGGATTGAACGCAAGTTCGCTGGCTCATCGTTTGATAGAGCGCACGCGCCTTCGGATTACTGGCGGGCGGCAGCACGACGTCCAGTACGAGATACAAGTCGCCTGCGGTAGAGCCGGGAATGCCTCGGCCCTTCAGGCGCAGCTTGCGTCCCGACTGCGACCCTGCCGGGATGCGCATCTCCACCATGCCGTCCGGCACCCTGGGTTCCACGGTGGCACCGAGTGCCGCTTCCCATGGCGTGACCGGCAGCGTGGAATGGACCCCTCGATCCGGTAGCACGGATACGCCTTCTTGATGTCTTCCCGCCTGGCGTCCCGATCGACGCCAAGGAGCTGAAAATAGTCCTTGAATCCCAATCGATACTCCTTAAGGTTTCCTTGCTCACAAGTAGAGTTGAACGCATGCGATTCAAGCCCTTGAAATTCGCTCATTAGCATATATTTTTGTTACGCGAGAACGGAGGCCGGTATGCCGTTTTTGTCCCTCCACCCTTTATTTCAAAGGAGAACGAGATGATGTATCGATCGATGTTTCCCCGAGATATATTTGCTGAAATGGATCGCCTCCAGAGGGAGGTCCAGCAGGCGTTCGATATTGAACCCAGTATCCGCGGCGTCGGGCGCGGCGGTTTTCCTGCATTGAACGTCGGCAGCACGCCGCAATCGGTGGAGTTGTACGCGTTCATTCCCGGGCTTGATCCGGAAAAAATCGAGGTGAACCTGGAACGCGGCGTGCTGACGATCGCCGGCGAGCGCAGCGACAGTCTGTCGAGCCGGGAAACGAAGGCGACCGTCCATATCAATGAACGCTTCGCAGGCCGGTTCAAGCGGGTGCTGAGCTTGCCGGAGGATGTGAACCCCGACAGCGTATCCGCCCAATACCGCGACGGCGTGCTGCACATCAGCGTGAAGCGCAATGAAGCGATGCAGCCGCGCCGCATTTCGGTGCACTGATATCCATTAGAGAAATCTGCTCATTCACTTGCACGTGAGCGCAGGAGAACAACCATGAACAACCAAGCGAACATTACCAAAGGCGAAAGCAACGGCGCGACAGCGGATGCCGCCATGATGCCGCCTGTCGATGTGGTCGAGGATGCGTCGGGCATCACTCTGTTTGCCGATCTGCCCGGGGTGTCCAAGGAAACACTGAATCTGCAACTCGAGGCGAACAGCCTGACCATTGAAGGCCAGGTGGCTCTGGACATCCCGCAGGACATGGAGTCCAGTCATGCGGAAATCAAGGTGCCGCGCTACCGCAGGACCTTTACGCTATCGAAGGAGCTGGATGGGGAAAAGGCAACCGCTGAGTTCAAGCACGGTGTGTTGAAGCTGTCGATTCCCAAGGCCCAGCATGCGCAGCCCCGAAAGATCGAGATCAGCGTGGGTTGACTACGTCACGCTGGCGGTCTGACTTTTGCGCTGGAAGACGCGCAATTTACCGGAGGTCAATATGAAAATTGAAGACATCAAGCAGGGTTTGAATTCCTTCTGGGATTCCGTATCCGAAGGATGGCAGCATTTGCGTCATTCGGCATCCAGTGCGCTTACGGGATTTAAGCCGGGCGAGCGCACCAATCTGCCGGCACGGACGGAGGTCGACGACATGTTCTTCATGCCTTCCGGCAGCTGGGCCATGTTGGGCGGCAATCTCTTCGAGGACGATCGGCGCATCGTCGTCCAGCTCGAGATGCCCGGACTCGACAAGGAAGACCTTGATATCGAAGTACAGGACGGGACCCTGATCGTGCGCGGCGAGAAGCGGTTTGAACGGGAGCAAAGCGAGGGACGTTATCGCGTGCTGCAATGTGCATACGGCAGCTTCCGCCGCTCGGTCCCGTTGCCGGCGCAGGTCGTGTCGGAACAGGCGCAGGCTACCTACAGCAACGGTGTATTGCGCGTCGAGTTGCCGAAGGCAGAACGAGTTCCGCCGCGCAAGGTGAACGTGACCGTCAGCTGACGGGGCGAGCGACTTGTGTCGCCGCCCGTTTTGGTTTCAAGCGGAAGTGTGGGCCTGCAATCAAGCGATTGCAGGCCTTTTTGAATGGCGCCAAGCAGATTTTGTTATTCTCGCGCCTATGCAGCCTTGTGCGCCCAAAAACGATTCGGCATCGGGGAATCTTGCCGGCAAGCGGCTCGCGATTGAAAAGTTCAGGGCAGGACCTGCCTGAACGCAGTTGAATACGCATCTCAGTCATGGAATGGAGAAAGAATGATCGATACGTCGCGCGCTTGCGGAAGATTGGCTGCCGCCACACTGTGCCTGCTGTTGGCTGCGTGCTCGCCTTCCGGGAATGAACAGCAGGCAGGCACGGCGCCGGCGCCTGCGGCAAGTCCGCCGCCGGCACCCCAGGCTGCCGCTCCCGCCGCACAGAATATAGGATTGCCGGACTTCGTCAACCTGATGAAGCAGCAGGGTCCCGCCGTCGTCAACATCAGCGCCACCCGGGTTGCGCCGGGGCAGGGCAACCTGCCCGGATTGCCGGAAGGTCACCCGTTGCATGAGTTCTTTCGCCGGTTCGGCGGAACGCCCGATGCCGGCGAGGCGCTTGGGCGCAGCCTCGGTTCGGGATTCGTCATCAGTCAGGATGGCTATATCCTGACCAACGCCCATGTCATTGCCCAGACCAATGATGTAACGGTGAAGCTGACAAACAAACGGGAATACAAGGCGAGGGTGATCGGCGCGGATCCTTATACGGATGTGGCCCTGATCAAGATTGATGCAACCGGTTTGCTGCCGGTCAAGATAGGCGATCCCGCCAGGCTGGAACCGGGCGAGTGGGTGGCGGCGATCGGCGCTCCGTTCGGTTTCGACAATAGCGTAACCGTCGGGGTGGTCAGTGCGAAGGGGCGCGTACTGCCCAACGGCAGCTATGTTCCGTTCATCCAGACCGACGTCGCGGTCAATCCCGGCAATTCCGGCGGGCCTTTGTTCAGTACAAGAGGGGAGGTCGTCGGCATCAATTCCCAGATCTATAGCCAGACCGGCGGCTACATGGGCATTTCGTTCGCCATACCGATCGACATCGCCATCGGCATTTCGGATCAATTGCGGGAAAGCGGCAAGGTGACGCGTGGGCGCATCGGTGTGCAGCTCCAGGAACTCACCTACGAGATCGCATCATCCTTCGGGATGAAGGAAACAAAAGGCGCCCTGGTGGCCGGCGTGCAGCGTGGCGGTCCGGCGGATAGGGCGGGTTTGCGCCCCGGTGATGTGATCACCTCGCTAAACGATCAGCCGGTGAACTCGACCGCCGACCTTGCGCGCCTTGTTGGCGGTACGAAGCCGGGGGCAACGGTCGGATTGCAGTACTGGCGGGATGGCAAGGTCAATTCCGCAAAGATCGAGGTGGATGTGCTGAGAAGCTAGCGACCCGAACGCGGGCCTGTTCGCGAAGTTTTTCAGCAGCCCGCCGGCGCGATCGACAACCCGTGCATATCGCGCAGCCGTCAGGCACCGGGGGCCGTTTCAACGGTGTTGGCGGCAACGATCATGTCTATTTCCACTGACGCATTCTTTGGAAGCTGATAGACACCGACGGACGTTCGCGTATGAACGCCGGCGGATGAGAATACCGCATACAAGACTTCAGAGGCACTGTCCGCCACCTCGCTCTGCTGCGTGAAGTCGGAGGCGCTTTGCACATACACGGTGATGCGCAATACCTTTCGAACATGATCGAGGCTGCCCAGAGACTGGCGCAGGATAGCAAGTGCACGCATCGTGCAGATCCTCGCCGCGCGCCGGCCTTCGTCCAGATCGACGTCGGCACCTGCGCGGCCTGTCACCACCACGGTGTCGCCGACACGAGGAATCTGCCCGCTGATATAGATTTCATCGCCGTTACGTACCAGCGGCACGTAGTTGCCCCCGATCTTCATCTCGCCGTCAAAGCTGTACCCGAGTTCGTCGGCGATCCGCTGAAATACCTCGTCCCTGGACACATCCATTCCTGACCCTCCGTCAGCCGGCAACCGATCCTACTGCTCCAGTTGCGTCAGCACCTGAGACAGCATCGCAATCATCTGATCAATTTCTTCGGTCGTTACGTTCAATGCCGGCATGAAACGCAGCAGGTCGGAGCGCGGCGAGTTCAGCAGCAGGCCGACCGGTCCCATGTCGCGGGCGGTCTCGACGATCTTCGGTCCGATATCCTTGCCGAGTCGCAGCGCGCGCAGCAAACCTTCGCCCCGTTCTCCCTGCAGGCCGTGCTTTTCCGAGAGTTGCAGCAGTTGCGCACGCAGGTACTCGCCTTTGTCCCTGACCGACTGCATGAAGCCGGGCTTCAGCAGTTCGCTCAATACGGCGGCGCCGACAGCCGTCATCATCGGATTGCCGTTGTAGGTGCCGCCTTGTTCGCCGGCCTCGAATACCGCGACCGCTTCGCGGCATAGCAAGGCAGCCAGCGGTACGCCGCCGCCGATGCCTTTGCCGAGTGTCATGATGTCCGGTTCGATGCTCGACAGTTGATAGGCGAACAGTTCGCCGGTGCGGCCCATGCCGGACTGCACCTCGTCGACGATCAGCAGCATGTTGCGTTGCGTCGTGAGCTTGCGCAGCGCCTGCATGAAGTCGCGCGATGCAGGCAGCACGCCGCCTTCACCCTGAACCGGTTCCAGCATCACCGCGACGGTCTTGTCACTGATGAGTTTTTCCACACTGCCGATGTCATTCAGTTCCGCCTTCAGAAAGCCCGGCACCTGCGGCGCAAACATCGTGTCCCAGCCGGCCTTGCCGCTGGCGGACATGGTCGCCAGGGTGCGGCCATGGAAGCCGTGGTTGAAAGTGATGATTTCGTAGCGGTTTTCGCCACTGGCGTTCTTGTTGACCTTGCCCCATTTGCGCGCCAGCTTGATGGCACCTTCGTTGGCTTCCGCGCCGCTGTTGGCAAAAAAGACGCGATCGAAGCAGGAGTTGTCGGTCAGCAGCGTGGCGAGCTTTATCGACGGTTCGTTATAGAAAGCCGGTGACGGATTGATCAGCTTTTTCGCCTGCGCGCTCGCTGCATCGGCAATGCACTGGGGTGAGTGGCCGAGGCAGTTGACGGCCCAGCCTTGCAGGTAGTCGAGATAGCGCTTGCCGTTATTGTCGGTCAGCCACATGCCGCTGCCTTCGGTGAAGACGATGGGAGGGCGGTTGGTGACGTGCATGAGCGTGTTGACGTTGTACTGGCTGAATTCCATGCTGGACTCCTGAAAGGCATTGATACAAAGGTTGAAATGAGGTTATACGGCGGTCCTGGAGCGAATCAAAAAAAAAGCCACAGGGGAGACCTGTGGCTTTGTGATCGGCAAACGCTTACACGCACGGCTTCCCTGGCTGAGGCAGCGGGGTACGGCGTCGCAAGAGTTTGGCAGTCGTATTCATGGCGACAATACTAAGTTGTTTCGCGC
>NZ_DAIUCO010000182.1:0-10923 GCF_036846085.1 Noviherbaspirillum sp.
ACGCAGAATCCGATGATCTGTCGGACAAACCCATGTACGAACGGCTCGGCGGGATCGTGCGCATGCTGCACGACTCGCTGCGCGAACTGGGCTATGACCGCTCCTTGTCCGATGTCGCCAGCCAGATCACCGATGCGCAAGGCAGGCTGGAATACGTCGCCACGCTGACCGAGCAAGCCGCCAACAAGGTGCTGAATGCGGTCGACAGCGGCATGCCCGAACAGGATGCGCTTGCAAAAAAGGCAAAGGATATCGACAGCCGCTGGGCCGACCTGTTCAGCGGCAAGATGAGCATCGAAGAATTCAAGACGCTCGCCGGCGATTCCAAGCAATTCGCCGCCACCGTCGCCGACGCCACCGAGGCGGAAAAGGCGCGCCTGCTCGACATCATGATGGCCCAGGATTTCCAGGACATCACCGGCCAGTTGATCAAGAAGATCGTCGCCATCACCAGCACCGCCGAAAAGGAGCTCGCCCAACTGCTGCGGGACAACGCGCCACCGGAAGTGAAGGCCGCAATGGCTGCCGAGCACAAGCCGGTCGAGCTGATGCAGGGCCCGTCGGCGCCGGGGACCGCGATGGCACAGGACGATGTCGATAGTCTGCTTGCCGATCTGGGGTTCTGATGGATGACATGCTCAAGGAATTTGTCGTCGAGGCACTGGACCTGGCGACGAACGTCGAGGAGCATCTGCTGTCTCTGGAGCGCCACCCGGACGACATGGATACCCTCAACGCGCTGTTCCGCTCCTTCCACACCATCAAGGGTGGCGCGGGGTTCATGAACCTGCCGGCCATCGTGTCGGCCTGCCACCTTACGGAAAACCTGTTCGACGCGCTGCGTACCGGCAAGGCCCCGGTCACGCCGACCGCCATCGAAGCCAGCCTGCAGGCCAGCGGTTTCGTCGCCGACCAGCTCGGCCAGCTTGCCAATGGCGCGGCGCCGGAATCGCTGCCCGCGATGCCGGCGGAACTGGAAGATATTCTCACGCATGCGATCGAAGGCGGCACCGCGCCATCCCTCGCGGCTGCGCCCGCCGGCCCGGTGGCCGCGGAAGTCGTTACGGAGTATGCCGGTGATGCCGGCACCATGGGCGACGACGGACTGGACTGGGAAGCGCTTTACCGGGCCGTGGTGCCATCGGGGTTGCGGCTGGTATCGGATGAAAGCACTTCATCGGCGGCCCCGGCAAACGCAACAACCGCCACGGCTGTGGGTGTGGCTGCGGCTGCAACCCCGCGAGCGGACGACATGGGCGCGCGTGCGATCGTTGCACCGGTCAAGGAAGACAGCATCCGCATCGATGCGGTAAAGCTGGACGCGCTCCTCGAAGTGGCGGGTGAATCGGTGCAGGCGGCCAACCAGGCCAGCGTGCTGCTGGAAAAGCTCCTGCAGTTCAAGTTCGACGGCCAGGCTGCGGCATTGATGGCCAACCTGGCGGAAACCCTGAACCGGGCATCGCGCTATTCCACCGAACTGCAACGGGCGACATTATCCACCCGCATGCAACCCGTCGGCCGGCTGTTCCAGAAATTCCCGCGCCTCGTGCGCGAGCTGGCAAAGGATCTCGGCAAGGACGTCGAGCTGGTGATCGAAGGCGCGGAGACGGAAGTCGACCGCGTCGTGGTCGACAGTCTGTACGATCCGCTGGTGCACATGCTGCGCAATGCGCTCGACCACGGCATCGAGGATGCGCAGGCGCGCGCCACCACCGGCAAGCCGCCAAAAGCGACCATCTCGCTCAAGGCATGGCAGGAAGGCAATAGCGTGATGATCGAATTGTCCGACGACGGCAAGGGCATGGACCCGGACCAGTTGCGGACGAAGGCGCTGGCCAAGGGACTGATCGGTGAGCATGCGGCGCAGAGCGAAGCGGAAGCCTATCAACTCGTGTTCCTGCCCGGCTTCTCGACCAAGGAAGTGGCATCGAGCGTGTCCGGCCGCGGGGTCGGCATGGACGTGGTGAAGACGGCGGTGGAAAAGCATCGCGGCGCGATCAGCATCGATTCGGCACTCGGCCAGGGCACACGCTTTACCATCTGCCTGCCGATCGAGCTGTCGATCGTGCCGACCATGCTGGTGCGTACCGCCGGCGCCGCGCTGGCGATGCCGATGGCGGTGGTGCAACGGGTGGTGGAATTGCCGGAAGAGTTCGCCGAGGTTGGCGGCGCACCGGTGCTGCGTGACCAGGGCCGTCCGCTCGCGGTGCGGTCGCTGGCCGGCATACTCGGCTACGAGCCCGGCAAGGAAAAAGTCGGCATCGTGATCGCTGCGCCGCAGCCGTACATCCTCGCGGTGGATGCGGTGGACGGCACGGCGGACCTGGTGATCAAGCCGCTGACGGCATTGACGGTACCGGGTGTGAACGGTACGGCGCGCTCGGCGGAAGGTGAACTGGTGCTGGTGATCAGTCTTGCGTTTCTGCTGGATGGGTGCAAGACGACGGCGGCGCGGCTGGCGGCTTGAGGGGCTTGGTCACCTCCGTGCAGATGCAATGCAGGCCGTTTCGCTTGACGCAGCGCTGAATGGCTGCTGTTAAGTGACTACCGGAGAGCTTCTTCCCCTGCAAGGGGGAGGAAACCCTTTCTGAGCAGTGCTGCCGTTCGGGATCGAACGGCCTTCGTCGAATTCATTCCTTCCCGCCGGCCTGCACCACCTTCTGACTTATCGCCCCGAAGATCGATTTACCCTGCGCGTCCAGCATCTCGATACGCACCGTGTCGCCAAATTTCATGAACGGCGTTTTCGCTTCACCGTCGGCGATCATTTCGAGGCAGCGCTTTTCCGCGATGCAGGTGTATCCCTTGCTGCTGTCCTTGTTCGAGACGGTGCCCGAACCGACGATGCTGCCGGCGCACGCATTGCGGGTCCGGGCCAAATGCGCAATCAGTTGCGGGAAGTTGAAGACCATGTCCACGCCGGCGTTCGGCTGCCCGACCACCACGCCATTCCAGGTTACCCGCAGCGGCAGGTGCACCTTGCCGTTCTGCCAGGCGCTGCCGAGTTCATCCGGCGTCACCGCGACCGGCGAGAAGCTCGATGCCGGTTTTGACTGAAAGAAGCCGAAGCCTTTTGCCAGTTCAGCCGGGATCAGGTTCCGCAGCGAGACGTCGTTGACCAGCATCAGCAGCTTGATATGGGCGGCGGCTTGTTCAGCCGTGGCGCCCATCGGCACGTCGTCGGTAATCACCGCGACTTCACCCTCGAAATCGATGCCCCACTCTTCCGAGCCGAGCCGTATATCGTCGGCAGGACCGATGAAGTCGTCGGAACCGCCCTGGTACATCAAGGGTTCATGCCAGAAAGATGCCGGCATTTCCGCATTGCGCGCCTTGCGCACCAGTTCTACATGATTGACGTAGGACGACCCATCGGCCCACTGGAAAGCGCGTGGCAGTGGCGCCATGCAGCGCGCCGGATCGAAGTCGAAGGATCGCGTGGTCTTGCCGGCGTTGAGCTGCTCATATAGTGCGTCGAGCTGCGGCGCCATGAAGGCCCAGTCGTCCAGCGCCCGTTGCAGCGTTGGCGCAATGCCGTCGGCAACCTGGGCGGTTTTGAGGTCACGCGAGACGACGATGAGCTGGCCGTCACGGCTGCCGTCTTTGAGAGTTGCAAGTTTCATGCAGTATCCGGAATCGTAGAATGATTAATCGAGGCCAAGCTTGCGCTGCTTGATCAGCGCATGCCAGCGGGCCGTTTCAGTCTTGATGTAATCCGCCATCTGCTCCGGTGACCCGGACAAGGGCTCGACGCCGAAGTCGGTCAGTTTTTTGGCCACTTCCGGCGCTGCGATCGCCTTGGTCAGCTCGGTGTTCAGCCTCGTAACCACCTCCCTGGAGGTGCCTTCCGGAAGGACGACGCCTTGCCATGCATAGATTTCTTCGTCGCCGAGACCGATCTCTTTCAGCGTGGGCACATCCGGCTGCAATGGCAGGCGCTTGCCGGACAGGACCGCCAGCGCGGTCAGCTTGCCGGTCTTGATGTGCGGCATCGCGGTGGCGAGGTCGAGCACCATCATCGGCACCTGCCCCGCCAGCACATCCTGCACCGCCGGTCCGGCACCGCGATAAGGAATGTGCACCATGAACGTGCCGGTTTTCTGCTTGATCATTTCCATCGCCAGATGATGGGGGCTGCCGGCGCCGACCGATGCATAGTTGTACTGGCCGGGTGCGCGCTTCATTTTCTCCAGCCAGTCCTTTGCATTGCTGAAGCCGGCACCGGGGTTGGCCACGAGGAGCAACGGGAAGCGGGCAATCAGGGTCACCGGCACGAAATCCTTTTGCGGATCGTAGGGCAGTTTCTTGTAAAGCGCGCCGTTGAAGACGAACGTGCCGTTGTCGCCGGACATGATGGTGTAGCCGTCGGGAGCCGACCGCGCGACCGATTCGGCGCCGATGATGGTGCCGGCGCCCGGCTTGTTCTCGATGATCACCGGCTGGCCGACCTGCCTGGACAGCTGTCCGCCGATCGTCCGGGCGATCACGTCGGAACCGCCGCCGGGTGGATAGGGCACGACCCATCGCAGCGGCTTGTTGGGATAATCCTGCGCGGTGGCAGCGGCACTGCCGGCGGCGAATGCGATGCCGGCGACGAGTCTGATCAGAATGGGAAAGCGCATGTTGTCTCCTTGGATGGCCGGGGCCAGAAAAATCTCCTACACCTCGACTCGGATTACGTATTATTCAATTGATTCACCATTTCGTAATACTACAGGGCATGCGAACACCAGGACAACCCGGGAACGAGGACACGCTGCGCGCCGACAAACAGCAGGGGATTCAATCGGTCGAAGTGGCCGCCCCACTGCTATTGGCGCTGGCCGGCGCAGGCGGGCCCCTCGCCCTTTCGGTGCTGGCCAGAAACGCCGGCATGCCGTCGGCGAAAGCGCACCGCTACCTGGTGAGCCTGATCCGGATCGGGCTGGTGGAGCAGGACGGCGCGTCCGGACTGTACGACCTCGGTCCGCTGGCGCTGGAGGTCGGGCTGGCGGCGCTGGGACGAATGGACGCAGTCAAGCTGGCCGACGAATCCCTGCGGAGCCTGCGCGACACGACCGGAGAGACCGTGGCCCTGGCGACCTGGGGCAATTTCGGGCCGACATACATCCGGCTACTGCAATCGCGCCGGCCGGTCACCGTGAATCTGCAGATCGGCAGCGTCATGCCGCTGACCTATACCGCCAGCGGCCTGTGCTTCGCCGCCTTCATGCCGGAAGACGAGCTTGCCCCGCTGCTGCAGCAGGAACTTGCGTTGAATCGCAGGGATAGACCCGATGCGCCGGCGGATGAAGCCCAGTTGGCGCCAATCCTGAATGACGTCCGCCAGAGGCGGCTTGCCCGCATCATCGGGCGGCTCGATCCGTCCACCGTCAGCACGCCGTCCAGCAGGATGGCCGAGCGCCTGCTTGCAGGCTTCAACGCATTTTCCGCACCGGTATTCGATCATGATGGAAGGATCCGCTTCGCCCTGACGGTCGTGGGATCGGCTGCCCATATCGATCAGGACTGGGACGGCCTGATCGCCCGGCATACTGCGGACCATGCGCAGGCGCTGTCGCGCCGCCTGGGGTATCAGGCGCCTGAATGACGCTGCACTGCGACTGACCGGGGCTTTACTTCAGGCGGCAGGTCAGCATCCAGTAATGGGTCAGGCGCTGGATGCGGATGTCCCTGGCATAGGGTCCGATCTTCTTGCGCAAAGTGCTGTCGGTCGGAAAATTCTTCACCACTTCGAAACGCTCGCCATCCGGCAGGGTGCGTATCTGGTAAGTATTGCCTTCCTGGTCCGTGCGTGCGATAGGCAGGTTGCCATCCTCGACGAAGGCGTTGTCGATCATGACCAGCAGGCTATCTTTTTGCAGCACCTTCCCCAGGCGTGCAAGAAAAGGCCCTTGATCCTCGCGTTTCACATGCGACCACCAGAAGCCGGCGAAACAGGCATTGAAAGTGTCTTGCACATCGAGCTTGTAGGCATCGGAGACCGCGAAGCGCACCTTTCCCGGTGGCAGATCCTTCGCTCGCGCATACGCAATGATGTCGGCGCTGACATCGGTCGCCAAAACCGATGCGGCGCACGCGGCGATGCGCTCGGTCCAATACCCGGTACCGCAGGCGATTTCCAGTACATGATGGTCGCGCAAGGCATCGCAGACACGCTCCTGCAATTGCGCAAGATCGGCCTGGCGTTCGGGTTTTTCGTACACGTCTTCGAATGTCGGTGCGCGCTTGGTGTAATAGGCCACCATATCGGTGCTATCGGTCATGTTCTCGCTTTCAGAATGGCTTGCGCCGCCTCGACGAAGCCGGCGCCATAAGCCTGTTCGGCGATATAGGCTGGCGGCCGGGACAGGCGGCTGACATGGCGGGCGACATTCGCCACGCCGATGGATAGAGGATAGTGCGCAAACATGGTGGCGTCATTGCCCGAATCGCCGATGAAGACATAATCGCGGCGGGCGTCGGCATCAGCGACACCGAACACATCGGCAAGAATCCTTTGCGTCGTTGCCTGCTTGGAAAACTCCGCCACCGACGCATGCAGGTGAATACTGCTCGATGTGGCAAAAAAACCTTCCTTGCGCACGAACGCGGCCGCTTCATCGACCAGGTGCTGCGCCAGCGGCTCGACCTGCTCGCCGATATCGAAGGTCAGGTCGCCGACTCGTTGCGGCGCATCGTCCGCAACCGGGATGGCCGGAAAACGATCGCGCAGACGCAACGCAAGGCTTTCCAGCGCATGGCGATGCAGGATGCGTGTCGATGCGTCCGCATAGAACCATGCCTGCTGCATGCCCTTGTCATCCAGCCAGAAGGCGGACGCGCCGTTTTCGGCAATCACCGCATCGAAATCGCATAACCGAAGCAGGGGTTGCGCCCAATAGGTCGGCCGCCCCGTCACGGCGATCAGCCGCAGACCGGCCTGGCCCAAACTTTCCAGCGCGGACAGCACCTCGGCGGTCAGCCGGCCGTTCGTGGTCAGCGTGTCGTCGATATCGGTCAACAGGCCGCGAATGCCGCGCAGCTCCGCTGCCGGGCAGTTTTTCAGGGGATTCATACCGGCATCACAACTCGTAATCATCCTTCTGTCCGGTCAGCAGCTGCTCGATCAGCTTGCGATTGAGGGTCGGCGCCAGGAGTTCGATAAAGGTATACACATAGCCCCGCAGGTAAGCGCCTTGCTTGAGCGCAAGCCGGGAGACGTTGGTGCCGAACAGGTGGCCCACCGAAATCGCCCGCAAATTCTTGTCCCGCTCGGCGTCGAAGGCCATGCCGGCGATGATACCCACCCCCAGGCCAAGTTCGACATAGGTCTTGATGACATCGGCATCGATTGCCTCGAGCAGCACATCCGGCTGCAGGCCCCGCAGCGAAAACGCATGGTCGATCTTCGCCCTGCCGGCGAACGCCGTGTCGTAGGTAATCAGCGGATAGGCGCTGATTTCCTCGAGCGTAATCGACTTCACCTTGAGCAAGGGATGATCCGTCGGCACGACGACCACATGCTCCCATTGATAGCAGGGGATCGTGATCAGGTTGTTGATGTCCGCGATCGCCTCGGTGGCGAGCGCCACGTCCGCCTGGTCCTTGAGGACCATATCGGCCACCTGCCTCGGATTTCCCTGAAGTAATGAAAGGCGGACCTTCGGATATTTTTGTGTGAACGCCTGCACCACCTTCGGCAAGGCGTAGCGCGCCTGGGTATGCGTCGTTGCGATGGTAAAGCTGCCGGAATCCTGCGCGGCGAACTCCTTGCCGATGCGCTTGAGGCCGTCGATCTCCTGCATGATCAGTTCGACCGACCGCAATACCGCCCTCCCGGGCTCCGTCAGCCCGCGGATGCGCTTCCCGTGACGGGTAAATATATCGACGCCCAGCTCCTCTTCCAATTCGATAATCGCCTTGGAAACCCCGGGCTGGGAAGTAAACAGTGCCTTGGCGGCTTCCGTCAGGTTGAAGTTCTGCCGGACGGCTTCCCGTACGAAACGCAATTGATGCAGGTTCATGGCATTCTGGCCTTATTGCTCTGAAAGCAATTATTTGCATAAATCCATATACCGCATAAGCATATAAGCAAATAAATACTCTGTAGTTTGTAATAAGAAATTAGTTTATTACGATTCATGCTAATTTGCGCGGGGGTATATGACTCTTTCTTATGTAGTTTCCGGATTTGCTGTCGGTCTTCTGGTCGGACTGACGGGTGTGGGTGGCGGCTCGCTGATGACGCCCCTGCTGACGCTGTTCTTCGGCGTGTCCCCGACGGTCGCCGTCGGCACCGACCTGGCATTTGCCTCCACCACCAAGGTCGCGGGGACATTTGCCCACCGCTTCCGCGGCACCGTGAAATGGGACATTGTCCGTCATCTGTGCATCGGTGCCCTTCCCGCCGCCGTAGTAGCCGCCATTTCCCTGAAGTACTTCGGCGCGCTCGACAAGGAAATCGGCCAGATCATCCGTTATTCGATCGCCGGTTCCGTCCTGCTGACCGTGGTTGCCCTGTTGTTCCGCGGCCGCATGCAGGCCTGGGTCATCGCCCATCCGGAGAAGCAGTTGCAGGGCCGCAATCTCGTCGTCACCACGATCATCATCGGCGCGGTGCTCGGCATCCTGGTCACGGTGTCGTCGATCGGTGCCGGCGCCATCGGAGCAACATTGCTCGTGCTGCTGTATCCTCGCCTGTCGCCGGCCGAAATTGCTGGCACCGACATTGCGTACGCCGTACCATTGACCGCCATCGCGGCGGCCGGCCATTGGTGGCTCGGCTCGATCAACTGGGAACTGCTCGGCACATTGCTGCTCGGCTCCGTTCCCGGCATCACGATCGGCTCACTGGCTGCACGTGCCGTACCCGAAAAAATCTTGCGCGCGCTCCTGGCAACCACACTGACCGGCGTGGCCGCAAAACTCGTTTTTTAAGGACTGAAGATGTATCGCTACGACCAATATGACCATCAGATCATCAAGGAGCGCGTCGCCCAGTACCGCGACCAGGTGCGCCGCCGGATCGCGAATGAGCTGACCGAAGAGGAATTCCGTCCGTTGCGGCTGCAGAACGGCTTGTACCTGCAGCGCCACGCCTACATGCTGCGGATTGCCGTGCCTTATGGCCTGTTGTCGTCCACCCAGCTGCGCATGTTCGCCCACATCGCGCGCGAGCATGACCGCGGCTATGGCCACTTCACCACGCGCCAGAACATCCAGTTCAACTGGATCGAGATGGAAGAAACGCCCGGCATCCTGGAAAAGCTCGCCTCGGTCGAAATGCATGCGATCCAGACCTCCGGCAACTGCATCCGCAATATCACTTCCGACGAGTACTGCGGCATCGCACCCGATGAAATCATCGATCCGCGCCCGTTCGCTGAAATCCTGCGCCAGTGGAGCACCTTCCATCCTGAGTTCGCCTACCTGCCGCGCAAGTTCAAGATCGCGATCAACGGCGCGCTGGAAGACCGCGCGGCGATCGCGGTGCATGACATCGGCCTGTCCGTCCTCAAGAACGAGCAAGGCGAAATCGGTTTCCGCGTGCTGGTTGGCGGGGGCATGGGCCGCACGCCGATCCTCGGCAGCGAAATCCGCGCCTTCCTGCCGTGGCAGCACGTGATGAGCTACATCGAAGCCATCATGCGCGTCTACAACCAGTACGGTCGTCGCGACAACATCTACAAGGCCCGCATCAAGATCCTGGTGAAGGCGATCGGCATCGAGGAATTCGCCCGCCAGGTCGAGGAAGAATGGCAGGACCTGAAGGACGGCCCGAGCACGCTGACGGAGGAAGAACTGCAGCGCGTCGCGGCTTACTTTACCGCTCCGCCATATGAAACCCTGGCGCCGGTCGATGATGCGGTCGAAAAGCTGAAAGCGGAAAACAAGGCGTTTTCGAACTGGATCAAGCGCAACGTCAAGCCCCACAAGATTCCCGGCTATTCGGCCGTGGTCCTGTCATTGAAAAAGACCGGCGTGCCTCCCGGCGACGCCACCGCGGACCAGATGGATTTTGTCGCCGATCTCGCAGACCGTTTCAGCTTCGGCGAACTGCGCGTGACACATGAACAGAACCTGGTGTTGTCGGACGTGAAGCAATCCGACCTGATCACCGTCTGGAACGAAGCCAAGGCGCATGGACTGGCGACGCCGAACATCGGCCTGCTGAACGACATGATCTGCTGCCCCGGCGGCGACTTTTGCGCGCTGGCGAACGCGAAATCGATTCCGATCGCGACCGATATCGCGGAGCGCTTCGACAATCTCGACTTCCAGCATGACATCGGCGAGATCGAACTCAACATTTCCGGCTGCATCAATTCCTGCGGCCATCACCACGTCGGCCATATCGGCATTCTCGGTGTCGACAAGGACGGCGCCGAGTGGTACCAGGTGTCGATCGGCGGTGCGCAGGGCAACCAGTCGAGCATCGGCAAGATCATCGGGCCGTCCTTCTCGGCACACCAGATGCCGGAAGTGATCGACCGCATCCTGAAGGTGTACCTGCGCGAGCGCGTGGAGGACGAGCGCTTCATCGACACCGCGCGCCGTATCGGCGTCGCGCCGTTCAAGGAGTTCGTCTATGCGACTCCCATCAAGACACACCATGCAGCGGGAGAAGACGCATATGCGTGACATCATCAAGAACAGAGCCGTCGTCTCCGACGACTGGACCGTACTACGGCTGAATGAAGGCGAGACGCCGGAAGCGGTTTCTGTGCCCGAAGGCAAGGTCATCGTGCCGCTGAAAGTCTGGCAGGCGCAACGCGCGGCCCTGGATAACCGCGCCGAACTCGGCGTCTGGATCGGCAGCAGCGAGCGTCCGGAAGAACTGAAAGGCGAACTCGACCGTTTCAAGGTGGTGGCCGTCGATTTCCCTAAATTCGCTGACGGCCGCGGCTACTCGATCGCCTACAACCTGCGCGCCCGTCTCGG
>NZ_DAIUCO010000183.1:0-10677 GCF_036846085.1 Noviherbaspirillum sp.
CTGCAGGAACAACAGGCGGGACGATTGGTCCAGCGCGTTCTTGAAATCGAAACCTACCGCATGATGGCATTGCTGGGACTGCCGCATGCGCAGCATGCGACGCCTGTCCTGAATACGATCGAGACCGAGCTGGCAAGGCTCACCGCTGCGATGGTGGATACCGATACGGCTGGCGGCGCAGGGGATGCCGATGGAGAGCAGCGACTCCTCAGGACAATCACCGGCCTGGCTGCCCGGGTTGAAAAGCTGTCGCTCGACAACGGCTATCGTTTCTCCGCGTCGCAGGCGTATGTGCAGCTGGTCCATGCACGCATCGAGGAACTGCGCGAGCATCGTATCGAAGGCATACCGACGGTCGAAGAGTTCATGGAGCGGCGCCTGACCCCCGCAATGAATACATGCGAATCCATAGCGCGCCGGCAGCAAATGCTCGCAGGGCGAATTGCGCATACCAATGACCTGTTGCGTACCCGCGTCGGCATCGTCCAGGAGCAGCAGAACAAGCAAATCCTGCAATCCATGAACACCCGCGCCGCCCAGCAATTGCGGCTGCAGCAGGCGGTGGAAGGACTGTCGGTCGTGGCGATTTCCTATTATCTGGCAGGCCTGTTCAACTATGCAGGCAAGGCTGCCAAGGCGGCCGGATGGCCGGTGAATCCGGATATGGCGACCGGCGTCCTGCTGCCCTTGATTGCGGCGGGTGTATGGCTGGGATTGCGGCGGATGCACAGACGGGTAGAGGTGCACTGAGGCAGACGGTGGTGCCCCAGGAAGCGTGCAGGATTACCGCCCGTTCATGTCCCGCGTTGCCGTATCGCCATGGCGTCGTTTGAAAAGTCGGACCGATAGGCCCGGATCGGTAGGCCGCTCTAGCCGCGCTCGCGCAGGATGCGGGCAACCTGCGGAATGCGTCGGATATTGCGCATCAGGCGGGCAAGATGGACACGGTCTTCCACCTGAATCGTGAACCGCAATTGGGTCAGGGAGTGATCCTGGTCGTTGTCCATGCCGACGTGCGTGATGTTGGCATCCGATTCGCCGATTTCGGCGGCGATGCGGGCAAGGACGCCTTTCTCGTTGTGCACCAGGATCTTGATGCGGCAGTCGAAGCGGCGGGGCAATTCACTTCCCCATGCCAGTTCGATCCATCGGTCGGGCTCCTTGGAGCGCTGGCGTTTGGCCGTGTCGCAATCGATCGCATGCACCATCAGGCCCTGATCGCGACGCAATTGCCCCATGATGGCATCCCCGGGGATGGGTTGACAGCATGGCGCCAGTTGTACCGACACGCCTTCCGTGCCGGTGATGATGACGGGGTCCAGCCGCGGCGTGCGCATCTCGGCATTGTCGGTGAGGGCGCCCGCATCGTGCGCCCCTTCGAGCAGCCCGGCGATGTGCCGTGCCACGAGCATCGCCATGCGTTTGCCGACGCCGATATCGGCATGCAGTTCATCAAGCGATTTGGCGCTCGACTCATTCAACAATCTCTCCACCAGGCAGGGATCGAGCTCCGGTTCGATTGCCAGCGCGGTCAGCGCCTGTGCCAGCAGGCGCCGGCCCAGTTCGGTGGATTCGGATAGGTTGGCGGTGCGCAGGTGGTGCCGGATGGCGGACCTTGCCTTGCCCGTACGGACGAAGGTCAGCCAGTTCGGGCTGGGACGTGAATGCGGCGCGGTGACGATTTCCACGATGTCGCCGTTGCGCAGCTCGGTGCGCAATGCAGCGGGCTCATGATTGACCTTGGCCGCAACCGACTGGTCGCCGATGTCGGTATGGATGGTGTAGGCGAAATCCAGCACCGTCGCGCCGCGGGGGAGGGCGATGATCTTGGATTTCGGGGTGAACACGTAGACCGAATCGGGAAACAGGTCGACCTTCACATGTTCGAGGAATTCAGCGGAGTCGCCGGTCTGCTTCTGGATGTCGAGCAGCGATTGCAGCCACGCATGCGTGCGCTGCTGCAGGTCCGAAAGGCTGGCATCCTCGTTCTTGTAAAGCCAGTGCGCCGCAACGCCGGATTCGGCGACGCGGTGCATTTCCTGCGTGCGAATCTGAAACTCCACCGGCGTGCCGTACGGGCCGATCAGCGTGGTATGCAGCGACTGGTAGCCGTTGAGCTTCGGGATGGCGATGTAATCCTTGAATTTGCCGGGCATCGGCTTGTAGAGCGCATGCAGCGTGCCCAGTGCGACATAGCAGTTGGCGAAACTGTCGACCACCACGCGGAAGCCGTATACGTCCAGTACCTGGGAGAAGGACAGGTGCTTGTTGCGCATCTTGCGATAGATGCCGAACAGGGTTTTTTCCCGGCCGTAAACTTGCGCCTGGACGCCGGCCGCAGCCAGCGTATTTTTCACGGAATCGAGAATCTTGCTGACGACTTCACGTCGGTTCCCGCGTGCCGCCTTGACGGCTTTCGAGAGCGTCTTGTAGCGAACCGGGTAAAGGTGGGAAAACGCCAGGTCCTGCAGTTCGCGATAAATGTTGTTGAGGCCGAGCCGATGGGCAATCGGCACATATACCTCCATCGTCTCGCGCGCGATGCGCCGCTTTTTTTCCGGCGACATGAAGCCGAGCGTGCGCATGTTGTGCAGCCGGTCGGCCAGCTTGACCAGGATGACGCGCACGTCGCGTGCCATCGCCAGCAGCATCTTGCGGAAGTTCTCGGCCTGGATTTCGATCTGGCTCTGAAATTCGATCTTGTCGAGTTTCGACAGTCCGTCAACCAGTGTCGCCACCGGTGCGCCGAAGCGCTCGATCAGTTCTTCCTTCTTGACGTCCTGGTCTTCCATCACGTCATGCAGCAGCGCCGCCATGATGGCCTGCGCATCCAGCTTCCAATCCGCGCAAATTTCGGCAACGGCAATCGGATGGGAAATGTAGGGTTCGCCGGATTTGCGCATCTGGCCGAGATGCATCTCGTCGGAAAAGCGATATGCTTCCTTGACTTTCTTCAGCTCGGAAGGCGTCAGGTATTCGGCGAGTTTTGCATTCAGCTGGGTGACGGATGCGACGCCGGCAACAGCGCCGTTCGGGTCGGCGCCGTTGTGGTCGGTATTCCTGTGGGCCGAGCGGTCGGATGCCGCCCGGTTAGGTAGAGCAACTGATAAGGTCGAATCTGTGGGGATCAGGTTCATAAACTGAGGATATCAGCCGCTTCATGGTTGTGGAACTTAACTCGGGACTTTCTTGAGCATTTCAATTCCGACTTTTCCGGCAGCGATTTCGCGCAGCGCTATAACGGTCGGCTTGTCCTTGGCTTCCAGCTTCGGGGTATGTCCCTGCAGCAGTTGGCGTGCGCGGTATGTCGCAGCCAAAGTCAGCTGGAAGCGGTTTGGTATTTCTTGTAGGCAATCTTCAATTGTGACGCGGGCCATTCATGCTCCTGGAGGATTAATTTAATATGCCGTGCAAGCCCAATTGGGCGAACAGGGAAGTGTTCCGTGCAGCTTGCTGCGCATACCGACAACGACTGGCTTTTACAATGGCTGTCAATTCGGCTAAAGCGGTCGCAAACTCTTGATTAATAATAACATATTCAAACTCGGGCGCGTGCGCGATCTCCCCTCCGGCAGCCAGAATTCGACGGGTGATGACCGACGGATCGTCCTGTCCGCGCTTGTTCAGGCGTTCTTCCAGAACGGCGATTGACGGCGGCAGGATGAAAATGCCTACCGCATCGGGAAACTGCTTCTTTACCTGTTGCGCGCCTTGCCAGTCTATTTCCAGCAAAACATCGGTGCCGGCCCGCATTTGGTCGGAAATCATCAGGCGCGATGTTCCATAGTAATTACCGTGGACTTCAGCCGATTCCAAAAATTCCCCGGATTCCCGTCTTGTCAGAAAATCTCTTACGGAGGTGAAGTAATACTCTCGCCCATGCTGTTCCTTGGGGCGGGGCGCGCGAGTCGTGTAGGAAATCGATAACTTGATTGACGGCTCCTGGGCAAGCAATGCATTGACCAGTGTCGACTTTCCGGCGCCGGATGGCGCAACGACCATGAACAGGCTGCCGGAGGAAGGATGGAGATCGGACATGAAAAGACTCGGCGAAGAAGGTTGGGCGGTTATCCGGTACGGAAATTATTCTAGATTCTGAACTTGTTCCCGCATCTGCTCAATGAGCAGTTTCATTGACATCGATGCATCCGACAGCTCCTTCAGGGCGGCCTTGGAGCCAACCGTGTTCGCCTCCCGGTTCAATTCCTGCATCATGAAATCCAGCCGCTTACCGACCGGGCCACCTTTGGCGAGGATGTGACGGGTTTCTGTCAGGTGTGCGGACAGGCGTGACAATTCCTCTGCGACGTCGATGCGGATACCATACAGCGTCACTTCCTGCCTGATGCGTTCCAGCGCTTCTTCCCGCGAAACGGTGGATGTCGTCGCCGTACCGGTTTGCATGGCGATGCCCAGCGCTTCCTGCATTCGTTCCGTCGCTTTCTGCTGGAACTGCGCGATCGCCTGCGGCACCATGGGTGTGATCCGTTTGACAATGGATTCCATATCGTCGACACGCGACAACAGCATTGCCTGCAGTGCGGCACCCTCGCGGTTGCGGGACTCGACGAATGCATCGACCGCGGCAGCCATCGTGGCGGCAACCTCGCCCTGCAGCGATTCCTGGTTTGCGTCAGCCTCTTCCAGCATGCCCGGCCAGCGCAGCAATTCGTGCACAGACAGCGCCTGCGCATCATGGAACTGTTCCCGGATAGCGGCCTGCAGCTTGGATAAGGACTGCATCAGAGGTGCATTCAAGGCTTGCGAAGTCCCGCTCGCCGCCTTTCGTCCGAAGCTCAGTCGGCACTCGACCTTTCCGCGCCCAACCCGGCCCATGATGGCTTCACGCAACGCAGGTTCGAAAGCGCGCATGTCGTCATTGATGCGAAATTGCAGATCAAGAAAACGGGAATTGACGCTCTTGATTTCAATCGTCAGCGTTCCCGCTGTTGTTTCACGTGCGACGACCGCGTATCCGGTCATACTCGATATAGTCAAAATTCAGCCTTCTTCTTTACAAAACAGGGATTTGTCAACACAATCGCAGGTAACCTCTGCATGCGAAACTAGCATGTGAAACCGAATGTGAATCATTAGGACACTATGGCCGCGCAAAACAACGCTCCGTTACCGGATGGGCTTGAAATAGCTGGATATCGCATTGTAAAGAAGATTGCGTCAGGCGGGTTCAGTATTGTCTACCTGGCCTATGACGAGGACGGTAACGCCGTTGCGATCAAGGAGTATCTTCCAAGTTCACTGGCGTTACGCCAGCCGGGCGAGCTGGTTCCGGCGATCTCCGCGGAAAATCTGCCGGTATTCCGGATCGGATTGAAGTGCTTCTTCGAGGAAGGGCGGGCGCTGGCGCGCATCTCGCATCCCAATGTTGTCAGTGTGATCAATTTTTTCCGCGCCAACGACACGGTGTACATGGTGATGGCGTATGAGTCGGGGCGTTCACTGCAGGACCATATCCTGCGCCGCCGGGACAAGGGCGAGCGTCCGCTCGTATCGGAACGATTCATTCGCAAGATGTTCAATCAGGTGATGAACGGCTTGCGGGAAGTGCATACCAACAAGCTGCTGCATCTCGATCTGAAACCGGCCAATATCTACCTGCGCATGGACGGCACGCCGATTCTGCTGGATTTCGGTGCCGCTCGCCAGACGCTGAAAACCGATATGCCGAAGCTGTACCCGATGTACACGCCGGGCTTTGCGCCGCCGGAGCTCTACGTCAAGAACGGCAATCTCGGCCCCTGGACAGATATCTATAGCATCGGCGCGTCGATGTTCGCGTGCATGGTCGGTGCACCGCCGCAGCCGGCGGACCAGCGCAAGACCAATGACAAGATGGACGATCACTTCCGCAAGCTGGAAAGCATGTATTCGCGCGAGCTGATTCAGGTCATCCGGTGGAGCCTGCGCGTCGATCCCCTGGAACGTCCGCAAAGCGTGTTCGCACTGCAAAAGGCACTGCGCGAACCGGTTTCGGAAAAGAAGGAAGTCGACATCCTCGGAAAAGTTTCGACCAGGCTGAAGGGCTTGCTTGCCAATTTTGGCCGAAATTCTCCGGCCATCGGAACGACAATTCAGGAACATACCAAGTAACCGGACACGCGCATGCGATTCTCTGTATACCAGGAAAGCCATATCGGCGGCCGCAAGAACAACCAGGATCGCATGGGATACAGCTTCACGCGCGATGCGCTGCTGCTGTTGCTTGCGGACGGAATGGGCGGACACATCCAGGGCGAAATGGCTGCCACCATCGCATTGCAGACGGTGGGCTCCCTGTTCCAGCAGAATGCCAATCCCTATGTCAAGAAACCGGAACGGTTCCTCGAAGACAGTTTCTTTGCTGCGCACCGTGAAATTCATCGCTATCGCGCCATCAACAATCTGCCTGAAACGCCGCGCACAACCATCGTCGCCTGCCTGATCCAGCATGGAAATGCGTTCTGGGCGCATTGCGGCGACTCGCGCTTGTACTGGATGCGGCAGGGACAGATACTGGCCCGCACGAGGGATCATTCCCGCATCGAGACGCTGATCGCGCAAGGTAAGGTCGATCCTTCCGAGCGGGACACCCATCCGGACCGCAACAAGCTGTTCAACTGCCTCGGAGCGCCGAACATGCCGATCGTGGAACTGTCGCGCCGTTCCAGCCTGCAATCCGGCGATGTGATCCTGTTGTGTTCCGATGGCTTATGGTCCGTATTGCCGGATCATGTACTGGCCCAGCGCTTGCAGAACAACACCGTGGTCAGGGCCGTGCCGGAATTGCTTGCAACCGCCACCGGCATCGCCGGCAAGGCCAGCGATAATGTCACGGCACTGGCGCTGATGTGGGAAGGCGGCCATAATCTCCAGGATCCAAACAGCACCATCACCACTCACACACTGCCCGTGGGAAGCGTTACCACGACGATTCAGGCGCCGCGTCATGCCGATCTCGAACAGGCCGATGTATTCAACGACTCCGAGATTGAAAAAGCGATCGAGGAAATCCGTGGCGCGATTGAAAAATCTTCCCGCATCACTTCTAAAAATTAGGCAACTCCATGTCGTTTGAAAACCGTCCCAGCGGGCGGGCCGCCGATGCATTGCGCGCCGTCCGTATTACCCGTCAATACACCAAGCATGCCGAAGGTTCGGTCCTGATCGAATTCGGCGACACCCGCGTGCTTTGCACTGCCAGTATCGAAGAGAAAGTGCCGGGATTCCTGAAGGGAAAAGGGCAGGGATGGATGACTGCGGAGTACGGCATGCTCCCACGCTCCACGCATACACGCATGGACCGCGAGGCGGCCAGGGGAAAGCAATCCGGGCGCACGCAGGAAATCCAGCGGCTGATCGGCCGCTCGCTACGCGCGGCCTTCGACCTGGAAGCCTTCGGTGAACGTACCCTTCAGCTCGATTGCGATGTCCTCCAGGCCGATGGTGGAACCCGCACCGCCGCCATCACCGGCGCGATGGTGGCAGCCTACGACGCCTTCGCCGGCCTGATGGCGCGCGGCGCGATCGGAACAATGCCGGTAAAGCATTTCGTCGCCGCGGTCTCGGTCGGTGTGCATGGCGGCCGGCCGGTACTCGACCTCGACTATATTGAAGATTCCGACTGTGATACCGATATGAATGTCGTGATGACCGACAGCGGCCACTTCGTCGAAGTACAGGGAACGGCGGAAGGCGCGGCCTTTGATCGCGCTACCATGAATACACTTCTCGACCTTGCGCAGAAAGGCATCGGCGAGTTGATCGTATTGCAAAAAAAGGCGCTCGGCCTGTCCTGACATAATTTGCTTACCCCGCCGGTTCGTACCGCAGCGGATTTACATCATGAACCGCACCATCGTTCTCGCTTCGAACAATGCCGGCAAGCTGAAGGAATTTAGCGAGTTGCTGGATCCTCTGGGTTTCAGCCTTCGCACGCAAGGCGAATTCAATGTGCCGGAAGCTGATGAGCCGCACCCTACGTTCATAGAAAACGCACTTGCGAAAGCGCGTCATGCATCGCGGCTGACCGGACTTGCCGCACTGGCTGACGATTCGGGTGTCTGTGCCAATGCGCTGGAAGGCGCGCCCGGCGTATTCTCGGCCCGTTTCGCCGGCGAACCGAAGTCCGACGCTCGCAACAATTCGAAGCTCATCGAAGAGCTTGCGCCGTATGCGGACAAATCGGCCTACTATTACTGTGTGCTTGTCCTGGTGCGCCATGCGAACGATCCGCAACCGGTCATAGCGGAAGGCCGCTGGGACGGTGAAATCATCGCCGATGCGCGCGGACAGGGCGGGTTCGGCTATGACCCCCATTTTTGGTTGCCGCCGCTGCAAAAGACGGCAGCGGAATTGTCCGCCCAGGAAAAAAACCGGCTCTCGCACCGCGGGCAGGCATTGCGCGTATTGGTGGAGAAGTTGCGATGATACCCATCAAGCCCGTAACGTCCGGGGCCACGACGAAAAGTACATCAACCCCCGCCGAGGCAGCGGCGGCATTTCTGCGGCCGGGCACGCTGCACCTGACGGCGTTGCCGCCGTTGTCACTGTAT
Source organism: Noviherbaspirillum sp. (assembly GCF_036846085.1). NCBI lineage: Bacteria > Pseudomonadati > Pseudomonadota > Betaproteobacteria > Burkholderiales > Oxalobacteraceae > Noviherbaspirillum > Noviherbaspirillum sp. The sequence goes on from NZ_DAIUCO010000183.1 coordinate 8,553, forward strand.
GTGCATTTTCCGTGGTGCGTCCGTAAATGTCCCTATTGCGATTTCAATTCCCATGAAGCTAGGGACGGCTTTCCTGAAAAGGAATACCTTGACGCACTGCGCACTGATCTGGAGGCTGCGCTACCGCTGATTTGGGGCAGGAAGATTTATACGATCTTCATCGGCGGCGGTACGCCAAGCCTGATGTCGGCCGCGGGATTGGATCGCTTGCTGTCCGATATACGAACCTTGCTGCCGCTGGATGGCCGCGCCGAAATTACGATGGAGGCGAATCCGGGCACGTTTGAAATGGAGAAATTCCGGTCGTATCGCGCAAGCGGCATCAACCGCCTGTCGATCGGCATCCAGAGCTTCAATCCACATCACTTGCAGGCGCTCGGCCGCATTCATGACGGCGATGAAGCGAGAAGGGCGGTCGACATTGCCCATGCCGCCTTTGATAACTTCAATCTCGACCTGATGTATGCATTGCCGTCCCAGACACTGGATGAAGCGGCGCAGGATGTGGCGACGGCAATTGGATTCGCGCCGCCGCATTTGTCGCTTTACCACCTGACCCTGGAGCCGAACACCTATTTCGCCAAATATCCGCCCACGGTACCGGATGACGACCTGAGCGCGGAGATGCAGGACATGATTCAGGATCGGACTGCCGCCGCCGGATATGGGCATTACGAGGTTTCCGCCTATGCGCAGGCAGGTCGCCAGGCACGGCACAATCTGAACTACTGGCAGTTCGGAGACTATCTCGGCATTGGCGCCGGCGCGCATTCGAAGTTGTCGTTCCCGCATCGGATCATCAGGCAGATGCGCTACAAGCAGCCGAAAGCCTATCTTGAAAATACGGTGAAAGGATCGCCGGTGCAGGAGGAGTTTGAAATTGAACGAGGCGAACTCGGATTCGAATTCATGCTGAATGCACTGCGCCTGAACGATGGATTCGAAGTCAACCTGTTCGCGGAGCGCACCGGCATGGCCATCAATGCGATCGGGCAAGCGCTCGACCAGGCGGAACGGAAAGGATTGCTGTATCGCGACCACCGGATCATCCGCCCGACCGAACTTGGCAGGCGTTTCCTGAACGACCTGCAGCAAATGTTTTTACGTGAATAGCTGTTTATTTGCCATTCATCATTCGGCAATCAGAGGCGACTTCGGTATAATTCCGGCTACGGAAGGTTGGCAGAGCGGTTGAATGCACCGGTCTTGAAAACCGGCGAGGATGCGAGTCCTCCGTGAGTTCGAATCTCACACCTTCCGCCAATCCATTGCCATATTCATGGCTTCGACGCTTCCAGTGATGATTTTGCGGGTTCTTAGTGCTCGTATCTGTGCGCATCTATGTCTGCGCTATCTGATGTCGTCGACGTAGGGCTCAAGTCGTGTACAGAAGCGCAACGGATTCCCCGTGCGCGAAGAATTTCAATGGGGAATGGCCTGACAACAAAGGCATTTGCGCTCGATCGGGCTGATTTAAGCTTGGCCTAAGATTCAACGATTAACATTACCCATGAGTAACCGCATATCTGTGTTACTCGCATCGTATTTTTCCTTCACAGAGCTTGTCCTGCAGCATCCCCATGCTGTGGGATTTTTTTTGTGCGTCATATTTCGCTGTGCTTTTGTGGCATATCAAAATCGACCGATGCCACTTCGATAATATGTCTGTATTCAAGCTTTTCCGAGTGAGCATAGCTCAAAAGAAATGGCTGTTTGTACCGGGGCTGGCGGTATGTAAATATTCCAGCACCAGATTTTCAGGCCCAGCCATTGCGCTGGGCTTTTTGTTTGACGGGGCGATTTGATTCGTGCATCGATCCTTACTTAAAACTCCTGGGCCAACGAACGGTATTCAAATTCGTGCCGCCCGAACGCACCAGAGCATCGCGATCGCCGTGCAGGCGATATAGAGCTGCGTCAGCCATTCGTCATCCAATGCTGCCAACAAAATTTCCACGTCGTCTCCTGTAGGAAAACCACAGAATGATGCATGGTGGAAATTGCGTTTTGACGGTTCTCAAATTTTCCTGTGGTCAATTCAAACCGAATCGCTACACGCATTGCAGGACACTTAAGGCAACGCTGAACAAGTAAACGAGATTGCTTATCGAGCGTTATAGATGCT
>NZ_DAIUCO010000184.1:0-10627 GCF_036846085.1 Noviherbaspirillum sp.
CTATAACGCTCGATAAGCAATCTCGTTTACTTGTTCAGCGTTGCCTTAAACAGGTTGCCGGTGCCGACCAGGCCGATGATGCCAATCGCGATCAGGTAGATGGCGACGATGTAATTCAACAGGCGGGGCGTTACGAAGATAAAAATACCGGCGATGAGCGACAGCAAAGGAGCCAAGGTCAGGTTGATGTTCATGATTGCGGATCTTTCTATTTTGGCGGGTTGACGGGAGGGGCTGAGACCGAAGGCGCGACACGCGAAGGATGAACTGCATGCCGAACACAAGGCGACAGGGACAGGCTACCCGGGCAACGGAAAAATTTATGTGCGGCACCGCACGATAAGAGATCTATATGTCATTCACCTAGGAGACTGTCGGACTTAGGAAGAATCGGCTGCAAAAATATCTGGACGGTCCATATTTCACCGCGTTCCTGGTCAATAACCCGCTATTGATACTGCGAACCCGGCGAAATCTGTCCTCGCCCGGCTATTTTTTCGCTTCGACTCCCTAAGTCCGACAGGCTCCTATGGCAAGCTCGTCTTTCCCGGCGCCGGCGCCACCGGCTTTATCCGCGCGCTCGCAAGCAGCTTCCCGCATTCGCTGTTCTCACCCGGCCCGGTGTTGACAAGCGGGAGCAACGCCGCTATCGGCGCCAGCGCGGCAAGCGCAATCGCGCTTCCGGCGCGCATCGCCAGCACGCCCTTGTCAACGCTTACACCGGGCTTGCCGAACGTGCCGTGCACATACAACGGTGCACGCAGCGAGAAGACCCGCAAGCCTCTGGTATCGGGTCTCAGCGTCAGGTCCAGCTGTTCGGACGCAAGGTTGATGTCACCGCTGACGTTGATGATGGCTTCGGCGGTGTCGACCACAAAGCTGCGTGCATGCATGAGTCCATTGGTGACGGCGAAATCGGCGGCGAGGCAGTTCAGTTTGATCTGGCGGTCGCCTGCCAATTGCGTCAGAACGACGTTGGCGATGTTCAGCCCCATCTTTTCCAGCAGCAGTTTGCTGATCGTGCCTTGATTGACGAGAATTTTTATTTCGCCGTTGGAGGCGGCCAGCAGGGTAGCGACTGACATGCCTGTAGCTGACAGTTGCGCATCGCCGTTGATTTCACCTTCGCTTTCTTTCAGTGCATCGGTGCCAGGAAATAATGCCCCGATCCTGAGGTGGCGTGCCGACACTTTGGCTTCCGCCCTGATCGCGTTTTTACCGGTGCGCCCGCTGCCGTCCAGCTTGATCTCCGCATTCAGCGTGCCGCCGGCAATCCCGAATGTCAGTGGCGACAGCGTGACCACGCCATCCCGCAAATGCAGGGTAACGGACAGTTTGTCGATCGGCAGCTGTTTGTCGCGAACGATGCGCCCGGCTGCGAATTTCACATCGGCATCGACGCTGGTCCAGCGTGCGGTCTTGAAGGGTTCGGCCGGCAGCACCTTGCCGGCGGGCTGCACCGGTGCGACGCCGCGCACGGCCTTGCTGGCGTTGGAGTCGGCGCCGATCAGCGGACCGAGATCGCTGAACTGCAGAAGGCGCGACACGACGTCGCCAGTCAACAGGCCGCGCTGCTGACCGTCCTGCCGGTGCGCCTGGTATGCAAGCGTGCCGCCGATATCGCTGCCTCCCACTTTCCCGGTGAATTTGTCGTATGTCCACTGACTGCCTTGCTTGCCCAGCTTGCCGATCAGATGGCCTTCGGTGGAGAAGGGGGGCGTTTCGGGCAGGACAATGCCGGTCAGTGTGTACAGGCGCGCCATGCTGGGCGCCGCGAGTTTCAGGCGCATGTCGACCGCGAGCAGATCGGTCGGTCTGGTAAGCGTGCCTTCGACGCTGACACGTGTGCCGCCGAACCGCAGGCCGGCCGCCAGCGGGTAGGGCGCGGTCTGATGCTGAAGCGAAAGCACGGCGCCGGCCTTGCCGCTGCCCGAGATCGGGTCGCCCTGGAACGTGCCGCGCAGCTTCCATGCGATGCCGTATGCAAAACCGGCGGTTTCGTCGGTGAGGGGGTCTATGGTATCGATCGTGGCTGTGATATTGGCTTTCTGCAGTGCGTCAGCGAGGTGCACCACGCCTTTGCTGAAAATAATGCGATCGAGCTCCAGTTTCCATGACGACGGCTTTTCCGCCTGCTTGAAGGTCCAGTTATTCCTGCCGTCGGCGGCGCGCTGCAGCTGCACGACCGGCGAGTCGAAGCGCAGTGCCGGTATCGCGATGCGCTTGTCGAGCAAGGCCAGCGGATTGAGCGAGAACGAGAATTCCTTGACGCTGGCCATGTCGCCCGCAGTCGGCGTCGACGCGTCGGACGTGACAACCGAAACCGGCGCCGTAGCCGGGCCGGCGGGCATGTCCGCGGGATTGCCGATGTGGATATCCCTGGCCACGAGATGCGGCCAGGGAATGGCGTCGCGCCATGTCTTGTCATGATCGGGCATCGCGCCGTCCTGTGCTTTCCATGTGAGAGACAGATCGCCGGCGATCCGGAACGGCCGGCCCATCGCTTCGCTGGTTTTTTCATTCAGCCATGGACGTGCCTTGTTCCAGTCCCAGGTGAGCAGCAAGGCGAGCGCGATCAGCCCGATTGCAAGGGGCAGGACGAAGATGCCGAGCAGGATGCCGACACGGCGCCGCGTAAATCGACGTGGTGTCATCGAAACAAGCTCTCGGCGTCAGGGGTTGGCAACGGCGCAAGCGCCGAATGGATGTTCATGGGAGCGGGCCTTTGGTTTTCTTGGACATTGGCACGCAGGCTACGCAGGACCGACTCAAATGGATGTACGTCACCGCACAGAATGCGTTTTATTTTTTCTTATCGCGTAACCGCCTCGCTGCCACACCGTTGCAAGGATGCGTTGCATCGCACCGTCTCTTTGCATCCACAAATCCCGGCGCTATGTGCGCTGCCGAACCGAGCGGTATCGAGATGCCGCCTATAACGATGCATCGGAGCAATTAAACAGTGTTGCCGCTGGCGCAGAGTTTTACTGTGCTTCCATCTGTTTATCAAAAAACATTTCACATCGTCCAGTTCGGACGCTACCAACGCTGCGGCAGGATCATGGATGCACCGTGAACCGGTTCTACCGCAGCCACCATGAACGGAAAGCAACATGAACAGAATCGAGAAGGTTTATTCCAGGTGTCTCACCTGGTGCGTGCCCCTGCTGATGGCAGGCCTGACAGCCGGATGCGGAGGAGGACAGGATCCCATCCTGGGCGCAGGCGTGGCGCCGGAAACCATCCGGCCCACGGTGACGCTCACGTCCCCCGTTGCCGGTGCTACGAACGTTGCTATCAATTCAAAGATCACCGCGACGTTCAGTGAAGACATGGACCCCGCATCAATCACCGGCGCAACCGTAACGCTGACCGGCCCTGGCGCAAGCCCCGTGGCGGGCACCGTCACCTACTCGGCCGGCGCCAAGACCACAACCTTTACACCCACCAATCCGGCAACTCTTCCCGCGAGCACATTGATGACCGGGACAATCACCTCCGGTGCCAGGGACCTCGCCGGTAATGCACTGGCCGGCAATGTCGTGTGGACCTTCACCACCGGGGCGGCTCCCGACACCACCGCGCCTACCGTCATCTCCGCCGACCCGGCGAACGCCGCCACCGGCGTGGCTGTGAACAAGAAGATTGCCGCTGCCTTCAGCGAAGCGATGGACCCCGCGACCATCACGGCGGCCAGCTTCACCGTGACAGGTCCCGGCACGGCATCGGTACCAGGCTTGGTGACCTATGCCGCCGCTGGCAACACCGCAAGCTTTTCGCCCGCGAGCAATCTGACGGCGAATACCTTGTATACGGCAACCATCGGTACCCAGAGCAGGGATCTTGCCGGCAATGCGCTGGCCGGTAACTTCGCGTGGACATTCACCACCGGCGCTGCTCCAGACACGACGGCACCCACGGTGATTTCGACCGATCCGGCCAATACGGCCGTCGGTGTGGCGGTCAACAAAAAGATCACTGCTGTCTTCAGTGAAGCAATGGACCCGGCAACGATCAGCACAGGAACCTTCACGCTCGCCCGTGCCGGCACAACGCCGGTTTCAGGCACGGTGACCTACGCCGCCAATGGCACGACCGCAGCCTTTACCCCGACTGGCAGTCTCGCCGCCAACACAAGCTATACCGCGACGATATCCACCGGGTCCAGGGACATGGCCGGCAATGCGCTGGCCGGCAACGTCGTGTGGACCTTTACTACCGGTGTCGCTCCGGATACCACGGCGCCGACAGTAACTGCCACCGACCCAGCCAATGCGGCGGCCGGCGTGGCGTTCAACAAGAAAATCACCGCGGTTTTCAGTGAAGCGATGGACCCTGCAACGATCAGCACCGCATCATTCACGCTGGCCGGTCCGGGTACAACGCCGGTGTCAGGCATGGTGACTTACGCGGCCGTCGGCACTACCGCAACCTTCACACCTACTGCTAGTCTCCTGGCCAATTCGCTCTACACCGCGACCATCGGCACCATGAGCAAGGATCTGGCGGGGAATGCAATGGCCGGCAACGTGACATGGACCTTCACCACCGGAGCGGCGCCAGACACCGCTGCGCCGACGATACTGTCCACCAATCCGGCTGACGGCGCCTCGGGCGTGTGCAGCAACGCGGTCAACGCCACCTTCAGCGAAACGATGGATGCGTCTACCATCACCACGGCAAGCTTCAGGTTGGCAGGACCGGGCACAACGACGGTGGCGGGAATAACCGCTTACAACGCCACCACCGGCATTGCAACCTTCACGCCCACCACGCCTCTTGCGGCTGGCACCACGTTCATTGCAACCATCGACGGCGGCAATAGCGGCGTCAAGGATCTGGCAGGCAACGCGCTGGCCAATAACAAGATATGGACCTTCACCACCGGCACGCAGGCTGCCTGTTCGCCTGTTACCCCGCCGGTCACTCCTTCTCCTGTCCAGCCCGTCGCACTTGGCGCGGCAACGACCTTCGGCGGTTTCGGCGGCGCGGCCGGAATGACTAACCAGGGCACCCTGACGGTCATTAACGGCGACATCGGTACCGTGGCCGCTTCGTCCACGATGACCGGATTCCACGATACCGGCGGCAATGTCTACACCGAGACGGGTTCCAACATCGGCACCGTGAACGGCAAGATTTACACCGCGCCGCCCCTGGTTGTCTGCTGCCCGGGAGACGGTACCGAAGGCACCGCCACCACCTTCCAGATCGCAACCCAGGCACGCGCCGATGCACAAAACGCCTGGTCCAATATCCTTTCGCCGGCAGCAATGCCGGGTGGTACGGATCCAGGCGCCGGCCAACTGGGTGGACTGACGTTGTTCCCGGGTGTTTATCAAGCGGCAGGCGGCACGTTCCAGATCACCGGATCGGACCTGACGCTGGACGGACAGGGCAATGCGAATGCCACCTGGGTCTTCCAGACTGCATCCTCGCTCACCGTCGGTGCGCCCGGTGCGCCGCGTAGCGTGCAACTGATCAACGGTGCACAGGCGAAAAACGTCTTCTGGCGCGTCGGTACTGCCGCGACGATCAATGGCGCAGGCGGCGGCACGATGGTCGGCACCATCATCGCCGACGCCGGCGTCACATTCTCCACCGCGGGCAACGCCGCCATCACCACGCTCAACGGCCGTGCGCTGGGGCTCAATGCCTCGGTCACCCTGGTGAACACGCGTATCAACGTGCCTGCGCCGTAAGGCCTGATAGATGAAAGGCGGCGGGGAATATTCCCGCCGCCTTTCATCAACGACGATGAATCGTGCGCATTTGCCTACGCAAGTTGCACGAAAATTTCAAAACATTCTGGAATAAAAATGACACTAGCAAACGCATCAAGGACGCTCGGTCTGGCGGCACTCGCCATCCTTGCCAGTCCGATCGCAATGGCCGACGACACAGGCTGGTACGCCGGCGCCAATGTCGGGCAGTCGCGCGCGAAAATCGACAATGAACGCATCAGCAGCAGTTTGCTGGGCAGCGGTTATGCCACCGGCTCGATGACCAATGACAACCGAGACACCGCGTACAAAATTTACGGGGGATACCAGATCAACAAAAATTTTGCCGTTGAAGGCGGCTACTTCAACTTCGGCGAGTTCGGCTATACGGCGACCACCGTGCCAGCGGGCAGCCTGAACGGCAACATCAGGGTTCAGGGCCTGAATCTTGATCTGGTCGGCATACTGCCCATCACCGAAAAGTTTTCCGCATTCGGCCGGGTCGGCGTCAACTACGCCGAGGCCAGGGATTCGTTCAGGGGAACCGGCGCAGTCCGCGTATCCAATCCCAACCCGAGCAAGCGTGACACCAACTACAAGTTTGGCGTCGGCGTGCAATACGCATTCACCGACGCGCTGGCAGTGCGCGCCGAGGCAGAACGCTATCGGATCAACGATGCCGTCGGCAACAAGGGCGATATCGACCTAGTCTCGATCGGCCTGGTTTATCGGTTCGGCGGACCCACGACGACCGCACGCCCGGTGGCGACAAGCTATATTGCGCCCGCTCCGGCGCCACAACCGGTCGTCGTGGTCCCGCCGCCGCCGGCAGCCGTGGCGCCGATACCGATAAAGGTATCGCTCTCGGCCGACTCCTTGTTCGAGTTCGACAAGTCGACCGTAAAGCCTGAAGGAAAACAAGCCCTCGACAAGCTTGCGGCGGACCTGCGCGGCGCCAGCTTTGAGATCGTCACGGTAACAGGCCACACCGACCGTATCGGCTCGCGCACCTACAACACGAAGCTGTCAATGCAGCGCGCCGAAGCGGTCAAAAGCTATTTGATCCAACCGGCCGGCATCCCGTCCGGGAAGATTACGGCCAAAGGTGCAAGCGCATCTAATCCAGTCACGAAGTCCAGTGACTGCAAGGGCGACAAGGCAACCAAGGCCCTGATTGCTTGCCTGCAGCCTGATCGCCGCGTGGAAGTGGAAGTTTCCGGCACGAAGTAATGCCAATACTCTTCGGGCAATCCGGAGCGTTTGTTGTTTGTGCGGGCCAATTTAAATTGGCCCGCAGTTTTTCGTGGATGGCGTTCGTCGTCCATGTGTCGAAGCGGCATAGGCAGGCCGGTTTTGTAATTTGTTTCCACCCAAAGTACACATCCTTGATGCTCGGTCCAGCGAATTTGGATGAGGACGGAGTATTTCCGCTATGGGGGCAGGCTGTGTGAGCGCCTATCACTGTCCCGGCGCGCAATTGCTGCATGACCGGCGGTGTATCTTTGTTAATCTGCCTTCCCGCGTCATCAAGGCGGGTACGATCATTTGCCGCGTCAGCAAAGCCTATTGCCAGAATTTCAGCTTATTTGAGGCGGTTGGCGAAACGGCTTTGCACAGATGAGCCCCAGTTAGCCAAACCGGCGGTATGACGGCGCTCTGAAACCAACTTGGCACCGTCTGTTTGCCACAACGCATCCTCATCGGATAAACGATCCGATGCCTGGCTATGTTGCTCGGCGACTTTTTGCAACAGAATCAGCCAGATAAGCAGAGTCGGGAGTACACGACCGTATGGCCGTCCGCTCGCGATATTCACGGCACCTCACACATAGAGAATGCAATGCGTTACCCGGTCGTTTTAACGTCTAACGGACGATGGTTTTATGGTGTCGTTTCCGGATATTGTGGGGACGTAGAGTTCAGGTGTCACTGAGGACGAAGCGATCGATATGTCCAAAGATGCATTGGCCACGGCCATGGCGTTCTATTTTGATGCTCCCCGGTGTCACAATAGTTGTCGCGCATGCAACAGAAGATCATCGCGTACCGGATTCAACTCATCGCCAGTTTTCGTTTTTATGTAACCGGTCAGATCGCGGCCCAGCGCTTAATGTTCTTCCGAGCTGATGATTGGTGTTTCTTCCTCAATGCGGGAAATAAGCTGTAAAACGATCTGGGCGCTGATGATTGGCAGTATGCCGTGCGCCAGTCTTCACCTTTTCTTGAGCCTCGATCGCTTCGTTGCAGATGTTTATCAGGACAGAAGGGTCGGGCATGCGCCGCCTTTTCGCAGTGGAAACTGCAAAAATATTAGACGCTGCCAAATAAAACGTCTAATTCGGACAAATAAAAAAGCCGTCACTATTTCTAGTGACGGCTTCTGTATTGGTAGGCCGTGCGGGATTCGAACCTGCGACCAACGGATTAAAAGTCCGCTGCTCTACCAGCTGAGCTAACGACCCGAAGACCAAGATTATAGATAAAACTAATGCACTCTGTCAAATGCAACAATAAACATTTCAACAGTTATTGATTGCTCCGATCAGGAATGTGAACAAGCGTTCCCCGAATCCGGCAAAACAACTGCTAAAGTAATGGCTAACGGAGCGCTGACAAACGTTCCTTTGCGGTCTCTGCCGCGGGTGCTTCCGGATACTGTGCAACCAGTGTTTCCAGTGTCCGTTTCGCGGATACCCGATCCTTCAATTCCATATAGGCACTTGCAATGTTCAGCAAGGCATCGGCCGCTTTGGGATTGTCCGGATAACTTTTCACGACCACCTGCTGGGCCGCGATCGCATTGCGGTAGTCGCGCTGTGCGTAGTAGGTGCTGCCCAGCCAGTATTGCGCCGATGGAGCAAAACCCGATTGCGGGAAGCGGCGTGTGAAGTCATAGAATGCGGCACCGGCATTCTTGTAGTCGCCTGCCTTGAAGAAGGCAAGCGCCGCATCATACGCGCGCTGCTCCTCCTGCTGGATGCTGACTTCCTTGCCGTCCACCGTCACGCGCTGGGGTTCGACCTTGCGCAAACGATTATCGAGGTCGACGTAGAAATCTTTCTGCCGGCGCTGTGTATTCGCAAGCTCATTGGTCAGTACTTCGACCTGACCACGCAACTTGCTGATCTCCTGTCGCAGCTGCGCATTTTGCGAATCCAGATCCAGGTTATTCGTTTTGTCAGCCTTGGCGTTGATTTCATTCTGCATGTTGTTGAGCCGCGCACGGATATCGAGAATCGCACGGCGCGCCTCGTCATCGGAAAAAAGCTGTGCGTGTGCGGCCAGCGGAGCAAAAGAAAATGCGGCCATAAAGGCCGCAGCAATCGAAGTTTTGAAAGATGGGTTCATGTTTATTGGTAGACGATGTCCGAACGACGGTTCTCGGCCCATGCGGCCTCGTCGCTGCCGGTGGCCTTCGGTTTTTCCTTACCGAAAGATACCGCCTCCATCTGCGCATCGGCTACACCCAAGAGTGAAAGCGCTCTGCGGACCGCTTCAGCGCGCTTCTGACCTAATGCCAGATTGTACTCGCGACCGCCGCGATCGTCAGTGTTGCCCTGGATAACGATCTTGCGGCCCTTGTTTGCATTGAGATACTTCGCATGCGCTTCGACCACCGGGATGAATTCGTCCTTGACGATATAGCTGTCGTAATCGAAATAGACGCTGCGTTTGGCCAGGATGCCTTTTGGGTCGTTCAACGGGTCGGTCGTGGTGGCAGTAACCGGATTCACGCTGCGCGAATCGGATGTCGATTGGCCTGGTGTCGTGCCGGTGCGTTCTTCCACCTTGACGTTATCGTCCAGTTTGACCGCGGAGCTGCAGGCGGCAAGGAACAGGGCGCTCGAAATGAGAAGGGCGGATGTGGTGAAGCGATGCATTAGATTTCTCCTGAAGGTAATGCAGTGTTGTTGTGAATCCATATTATTTCATGAACGGTCCCCACGTCGGCTCGCGGATATCGCCAGCCTGCGTGGTGAGTGAATGCCGCACACGTCCATCGACCGAGACCACCGCAAGCGTGCCGCGGCGGCCTGACTCGGTTGCGTACATGACGTACTTGCCGTTCGGCGAAAAGCTGGGCGACTCGTCCTTGGCGGTATCGGAGAGGCGCAATTCCTGTCCGTTGCCGAGGTCGAGGATGTATAGCTGGAACCTGCCGTCCCTGCGCGCGATATAGGCAAGCGATTTGCCATCCGGCGAGACGCGCGGGCTGATGTTGTAGCTGCCGTTGTAGGTCACGCGCTGCGCATCGCCGCCATTGGCCGGCATCCTGTAGATCTGCGGTCCGCCGCTGCGGTCGCTCGTAAAGTAGATATTCTGGCCGTCAGCGGAAAATTGCGGTTCGGTGTCGATGCCGCTGCTATTTGATACACGGCGCAGGCCGGAGCCGTCGGCATTCACGACATACACCTGGGTCAGGCCATCGCGCGACAACGCGAGCGCCAGCTTGGTCCCGTCGGGCGACCATGACGGCGCGGAATTGCTGCCCTTGTAATTGGCAATGACCGTACGCTGGCGCGTCACCAGGTTCTGCACATAGACCACCGGCTTCTTCGCTTCGAAGGAAACATAAGCAACCTTGGTCCCGTCAGGCGACCAGGACGGTGAAATAATCGGCTCGTTGGAGCGCAGGGCGACTTGCCGGTCTTCGCCGTCCGAGTCGGAGACTTCCAGCCGGTATTCATTGCCCACTTTGGTCACATACGCGATGCGGGTTGCGAACGCACCGCGCACGCCGATCAGCTTTTCGTAGATGTCATCGGCGATGCGATGGGCCGCCACCCGGATGCGGTCCGCACCTGCTGCTTGTCCAAAACCGGAAAGAGAGGCGGCCTTGACCGTGTCGTACAGGCGGTAGCGAACGTCGAAACGGCCGTCCGCGAGGCGCTGCACGCTGCCGA
>NZ_DAIUCO010000185.1:0-10605 GCF_036846085.1 Noviherbaspirillum sp.
GGATGGTGGAGGTGTCATCGTTGACGAAATCGCGCAGCACGCGTTGGGCGAGGCTCAGGTCCTGGTAAAGCAGCGAGGGGGCGGGCTTGGTCTTGGCCAGCTGCGTGATCGTGGCCCAAGTCTTGCGCAGGTAGTCGATGTCCATCTGCAGGTCGGCGTCCGACGCTTCCTCGGCCATCGTGCGGATGATGAATCCGCCGCGTTCATCGGTCGGGACGAGCCGCTTGACCTTTTCCTTGAGCATGTCGCGTTCGGCTTCGTTCTCGATCCGCTGGGAGATGCCGATGTGCGAATCCTGGGGCAGGTAGACCAGCATCCGGCCGGCAATCGAAATCTGCGTCGATAGCCGCGCGCCCTTGGTGCCGATCGGGTCCTTGATGACCTGCACCATGATCGACTGGCCATCGTAGAGGAGCTTCTCGATCGGTGTCGGTGCCGCCTGGGATGCTGACGGCGTGTCATGCGGACGCGCTTCCCAGATGTCCGCCACGTGCAGGAAGGCGGCGCGTTCCAGCCCGATATCGATGAATGCGGATTGCATGCCGGGCAGCACCCGCGCCACCTTGCCGAGGCAGATATTGCCGGCCATGCCGCGCGACAGCGTGCGCTCGACATGCAGTTCCTGCACCGCCCCCTGCAGGATCAGCGCGACACGGGTCTCCTGCGGCGTGATGTTGATGAGGATGTCTTCGGTCATAGGATGGTGATGCCTGCCTGGTGAAGCAACTGTGCGGTTTCGTGCAGCGGCAGGCCCATGATGCCCGAATGACTGCCGCTGATGTGCTGGATGAAGACGGCCGCCATGCCCTGGATGCCGTAGCCGCCTGCCTTGTCGTACGGCTCGGTGGTGGCGCAATACGCCTTGATCATCGCATCGGTGAGTACCGCGAACGTCACGTCCGATGTCTGCAGTGTCTGGTGGGTGGTTTCATCGCGCCGTACCGCCACACTGGTCAGTACCTGGTGGGTGCGTCCGGACAGCGCCCTGAGCATCTCGGCGGCTTCGGTGGGATCGGCCGGTTTGCCGAGGATGCGGCCGTCGATCGTCACGGTGGTGTCGGCTGCCAGCACGGTGCGTACCGGCAGGCGCCGCCATAGCATGGTGCTGCAGGCGTACTCCGCTTTTTCGCGGGTGACGCGGGTAACGTAGTCTTCCGCCTTCTCGCCGGGGAGGACTTCTTCGCTGACTTCCGGGCCGCGCGGCGACTGGTCCCTCAGCAGCAGCAGTTCGAAGTCGACCCCGATTTGCCGCAGCAGCTCGCGCCGCCGCGGACTCTTGGATGCCAGGTATATCTTGTTGTCTGCCGGTTTCATCGATATCTACACTCGGTGGTAGGGGTGGTTTTGCGTGATCGACCACGCGCGGTACAGCTGTTCGGCGAGGATCACCCGCACCATGGCATGCGGCAGGGTCAGGCTGGAGATCCGCACCAGCATGTCCGCGGATGCCTTGAATCCGGCATCCAGGCCGTCAGCGCCGCCGATGACGAATGTAACATCCCGGCCGTCCTGTTGCCACTGGGTCAGCATTTGGGCCAGTTGAGCGGTCGCAATATCCTTGCCCCGCTCGTCCAGCGCGATGATGCGGGCGCCTTTGGGAATGGCCGCCTCGATCTTGACGCGCTCCTGTGCCATGACCGTTTCCGCCGTCCTGCTCCCGGAGCGATCGACCGGCTTGATCTCCTTGAGCAGGATGCGGCATTCGGGCGGCATGCGCTTGGCGTATTCATTGAACCCGTCCTCGATCCAGGCGGGCATCTTGTGGCCTACTGCGGCGATGACGAGTTGCATGGCGTGCCTAGGTTTGCAGGGCGGCCCGCTGCGGCACGCCAGCAGGTACGCGAAGCCGCATCGGAATCTTGTGCAATGGTTGCGCCGCAGCGTACCGTCCGCACAGGCAGGACGGTTCCTGCAATGCGCTTGCCCCTGCATTGTTCTGCACGCACATCACTCCTGCCAGCACTGTTACTTTTTGCTGCAACGAATACGTTATTCAGCAGCCTTTTTTCTCGCCGGCGCACGCTTGGCCGGGGCTTTTGCGGGAGCTTTCTTCGGCGCGACGGAAGCGCTTTTCGGTGTCGCTACCTTGACGCGGCCGCCGGTCGGTATCTTGGCGGTCTTGGCGGCCGTCTTGGTAGCAGTCTTGGCGGGCGTCTTGCGGGCGGGCTTCTTCGGTTCGTCCTCATCCACCGTGGTCTGGCTGGCGGCGATGTGGCGTGTGGTCTTTCGTACCGGCGCTTCGCTGGCGTCTTCGGATGCGCTGCGCTTGGAGGTCCGCTTGGCGGCGCCGAGTTTGATTTCCTTTTCGCCCCAGATCTCTTCAAGGCGGTAGTAGTCGCGGATCGCCGGCTGCATGATGTGAACCACCATGTCTCCCAGGTCGACTAGCACCCATTCGCCGGTGTCTTCGCCTTCGATGCTGACGATGGTGCCGCCGTTTTCCTTCACTTTGTCGCGTACCGATGCGGCGAGTGCCTTGGTTTGGCGGTTCGAGGTACCGGAAGCGATCGCCATGCGGTCGAACAGGCTGGTGAGATGCACGGTATCGTAGGCGCGGATGTCGTGACCTTTGACGTCTTCGAGCGCATCGATTACCAGGGTTTGCAGTTTTTTGATATCCATTAGTTTCTATAGAGGTGATGTTGTTTTATATAGTCTAGCACCCCAGGCGGGATCAGCGAGACAGGCTGATCGCCGCTGTGCAGCGCAGTGCGGATTTGTGTTGAGGAAACATCGATTGCCAGATTCGCGGCAAAAAACATCAGTCCATGCGGTGTGGCACGGATCTGGTCGGGTGTTGCCGAGCGGCGCGCAACCTCATGGGCCACTTCGGGCGCAAGGTCCATGGCGTCAAGGCCGAATCCGGGTCGCGATGCCGCGCAGACATGTGCAAGATCGAACAGCTCCCGCCATCCATGCCAGGTGTGCAGACGCTGCAACTGGTCGGCGCCGACCAGCATCATGAGGGATGTTTCCGGGCCGACCTCGGTGCGAATCGCACGCAGCGTATCGACGGTGTAACTCGGTCCGTGCCGCAGCAGTTCCTGCGAATCGATGCTGACCGGCATGGAAAAGCCGCCAAATGCAAGGCGGAGCATCGCAACCCGGTGCTCGGCGCTCGCGTGCAAGGGTTGCTTCTGCCAGGGATTGCCGGCCGGTATGATCCGGAGCTCGTCCGGGAACAGCAGTTTCGCGAAGTAATTCGCCAGCGCGACATGGGCGTTATGGACCGGATCGAAGCTACCGCCCAGCAGCGCGATGCAGCGGCGGGTCATGCGCTCATACCCAATTCCTGTGAACCAGGAAATCCGTGTACAGCTTTGCTTCCGGGCTGTTTTCCTCCGGCGACCAGTTGTACCGCCATTTCACGATCGGCGGCATCGACATCAGGATCGATTCCGTTCGTCCACCCGATTGCAGGCCGAACAGCGTGCCGCGGTCGAAGACGAGATTGAACTCCACATAGCGTCCGCGCCGGTACGCCTGGAAATCCCGTTCGCGTTCGCCGTAGGGCGTGTCCTTGCGCCGTTGCAGGATCGGCAGGTAGGCATCGAGAAAGCCGTTGCCGACGCTTTGCATCATCCCGAAGCTGTTGTCGAAGCCGAGTGCATGAAAGTCGTCGAAGAAAATACCGCCGACGCCGCGCGGCTCCTTCCGGTGCTTCAAATAAAAATAGTCGTCGCACCATTTCTTGAAACGCGGATACAGGTCACCGCGGAACGGTGCCAGCGCATCCTTGCAGGTCTGGTGAAAATGTGTCGCGTCTTCCTCGAAGCCATAGTAGGGCGTCAAGTCCATGCCGCCGCCGAACCACCAGACCGGGTCCTTGCCTTCCTCCGTCGCATTGAAGAAGCGCACGTTCATATGAACGGTGGGGACATACGGGTTGCGCGGGTGGAATACCAGCGATACGCCCATCGCTTCCCACTTGCGCCCGGCGATTTCCGGGCGGTTTGCAGCGGCGGACGGCGGCAGGCTGTTGCCGCTGACATGCGAGAAGCCGACGCCGGCGCGTTCGAAGACATTGCCTTCTTCGAGCAGGCGGGAGATGCCGCCCCCGGCGATCGGGCCTTCGCCTTCGGGGCGGTGCCATTCGTCCCTGATGAAGGGCTTGCCGTCGATTTCTTCCATCGCCTGGATGATGCGGGATTGGAGGTCGAGGAGGTAAGTTTTGACTTGGGTGGTGTTTAAGATCACGGAATTGTTGGCACTATTTAAGTTGCCGTTTGTAGGGCTTGTCATTTGTAGAGGCTTGTCATTCCCACGCAGGGTTTTGCAGGCGGACAGCATGCTGTTCACTTGTAAACCAGTATTGGCTTGCAAGCCAGTACGGACCATGCAAGGGCGAATCCATGGCTACGGAGCGTCTCCGGCAATACTCCCCTCTGTCATTCCCGCGCAGGGTTTTGCAGGGAATTCGGACAGCATGCTGTCCGCCTGCAAAACAGTACTAGCCTGCAAGCCAGTACGCGCCCTGCAAGGGAGAATCCAGAGCGACGGAGTGTCTCCGGTAGTGCAACGCTTGCGGTTCTTCGAAGAGGCTAGCCGGGACTGGCCCCGGCGGACCACCTTCTTTTTGCCTCGCCAAAAAGAAGGCAAAAAAGGCTGGAGCACTGCTCCAGCGAGGCGAGGACGTTGAAAGCGCCAGCGCGATCCGCGCAAGATGAAAACTGCTTCGTGGCTGCGTCAACCTGGCTTGGTATGGGCAGTCTTTGGGGGAATGTTCACCCCGGCCGCTTCAACGCCCGCCAGCCGATATCCCTTCGATACTGCATGCCGTCGAAACGGATCTTGTCCACCGTGTCGTAGGCATGCTTCTGTGCTATACGCACGCTGTCCCCGAGGCCGACCACGCACATCACGCGGCCGCCCGATGTCACAAGTTGTCCATCCTTCAATTCGGTGCCGGCATGGAAGGTGACGCAGTCCGGGGTTTCGTCCGGGATGCCGGAGATGGCATCGCCCTTGCGGGGCGCGTCGGGATAGCCGCCTGCGGCCAGCACGACGCCAAGCGCCGTGCGGCGGTCCCATTCCAGTTCGACCGCGTCGAGCGTACCGTTCACCGCGTGCTCCATCACGCCGACCAGATCGGTTTTCAGGCGTGCCATGATCGGTTGCGTTTCCGGATCGCCCATCCGGCAGTTGAATTCCAGCGTCCTCGGATTGCCGCGTGCGTCGATCATCAGGCCGGCGTAGAGGAAGCCGGTGAAGGGAATGCCGTCCTTCATCATGCCCAGCACGGTCGGGTTGATGATCTCGCGCATCACGCGCGCATGCAGCGACGGGGTGACGATGGGTGCCGGCGAGTAGGCGCCCATGCCGCCGGTATTCGGACCTTCGTCATTGTCCTTCAGCCGCTTGTGGTCCTGGCTGGTGGCCAGCGGCAGCACGTTCTTGCCGTCCACCATCACGATGAAGCTGGCTTCCTCGCCGTTCAGGAATTCCTCGATCACCACCCGCGCGCCGGCGTCGCCCAATTTATTGTCCGACAGCATCATGTCCACTGCGGAACGCGCTTCGTCGATGGTCAGCGCCACCACCACGCCCTTGCCGGCGGCGAGGCCGTCGGCCTTGATCACGATCGGCGCGCCTTTCAGGTTGATGTAGCGGTGCGCCGCCTGCACGTCGGAGAAGGTCTGGTAGTCGGCGGTGGGGATGCGATGGCGTTTCATGAACGCCTTGGCAAAGTCCTTCGAGCTTTCCAGTTGCGCGGCTTCCTTCGTCGGACCGAAGATCTTCAGTCCCTGGTCACGGAAGATATTGACGATGCCGGCCGCCAGCGGCACTTCGGGACCGACGACCGTCAAGCCGATGTTTTCCTTGATCGCGAATTGCGCCAGCCACGCCGGATCGGTGATCGGGACGTTCTTCAGGCGCGAATCGGCTGCCGTGCCACCGTTGCCCGGGGCGACGTACACCATCTGGATCCGTTCGGATTGCGCAAGCTTCCAGGCCAGGGCATGTTCGCGGCCACCTGAACCGACTACGAGAATTTTCATGGATTAACGATCTGTGTAGGTCGTGCAGGCGTATGGGCCTGCACGACATTGGGTAATTCGGTACATCCGGCACATCCGGTACGACGGGCAGTGGCTTCTGCAGTCACTGTTCGATGACCGCATTGGTATAGACCTCCTGCACGTCGTCCAGATTCTCCAGCGCGTCGAGCAGCTTTTGCATCTTGACCGCGTCGTCGCCGGTAAATTCGGTTTCGGTTGCCGGCTTCATCACGATTTCCGCCACTTCCGCCTTGAAGCCCGCCTTTTCAAGCGATTCCTTGACGGCTGAAAAATCATGCGGCGGCGTAATGACTTCGATGCCGCCCTCGTCGTCCGTCACCACGTCTTCCGCGCCGGCTTCGAGTGCCGCTTCCATCAGCGCATCTTCATCCGTGCCGGGCGCATACAGCAACTGCCCGCAATGCTTGAACAGGAAGGCAACCGATCCCTCGGTGCCCATGTTGCCGCCGTGCTTGGAAAATGCATGCCGGACTTCGGCCACGGTGCGCACCCGGTTATCGGTCATGCAATCGACGATGATCGCCGCGCCGTTGATGCCATAGCCTTCATAGCGGATTTCTTCGTAATTCGCGCCGTCGAGGCCGCCGGTGCCGCGCTGGATGGCGCGGGCGACGTTGTCTTTCGGCATGTTGGCGTCGGCCGCCTTGTCGACCGCGAGGCGCAGGCGGGGATTGGCGGCGACATCGCCGCCGCCCATGCGGGCTGCAACCGTGATTTCCTTGATGAGGCGAGTCCAGATCTTGCCGCGCTTGGCATCGGTGGCGGCCTTTTTATGCTTGATGTTGGCCCATTTGCTATGTCCAGCCATGAGAGATCTTTCGGATGTGGGGTATGCTAGATTTCGGCGGCGCTGTCAGTGTGGAACCGCCAGATTGGAATTTTGGCCATTTTGCATGGTCCGAAATAAAATAGTTCGCCGCTCGGATACAAGCCGGAAGTTTACCATACCGATACCCATATAAATCTCCCAGAAAGTACCCACTCCCATGCCCAATCCACTACTGATCGCCAAGAACCAGGACAAGGAACTGGCCCTGCTGCCTAGCCTCGCCAACCGGCACGGCTGCATCACCGGCGCCACCGGCACCGGCAAGACCGTGACCCTGCAGGCCCTGGCGCAGGCCTTGTCGGGCATCGGCGTGCCGGTATTCATGGCCGACGTCAAGGGGGATCTGTCCGGGATCGCGATGCCGGGAACGCCGAGCGGGCGGATCAAGGAACGCCTGACCATGCTGAAGCTGGACGAGCCTGCCTGGAAGGGCTGTCCGGTGACATTCTGGGATGTGTTCGGCGAGAAAGGCCATCCGGTACGGGCCACCATCTCCGATCTCGGCCCCTTGCTGCTGGCGCGCATGCTGAACCTGAACGACACCCAGCAGGGCGTGCTGCAGCTCGTGTTCAAGATCGCCGACGACAACGGCCTGCTGCTGCTCGACATCAAGGACCTGCGGGCTATGCTGCAGCATGTGGGTGAGAATGCATCGGAATTCCAGACCGAATACGGCAACATCTCGGCCGCCAGCATCGGCGCCATCCAGCGCGGGCTGCTGTCGATCGACGAGCAGGGCGGCGACCGCTTCTTCGGCGAACCGATGCTCAACATCGAGGATTTCATGCAAACCGACGCCAACGGCAAGGGCGTCGTCAATATCCTGGCAGCCGACAAGCTGCTGAACTCGCCGCGCCTGTACGCCATTTTCCTGCTGTGGATGCTGTCGGAACTGTTCGAGGACCTGCCCGAGGTCGGCGATGTGGACAAGCCGAAGCTGGTGTTCTTCTTCGACGAGGCGCACCTGCTGTTCGATGAGGCGCCGAAACCGTTGCTGCAGAAGATCGAACAGGTGGTGCGACTGATCCGCTCGAAAGGCGTCGGCGTGTATTTCGTTACCCAGAATCCGCTCGACATTCCCGACACGGTCCTCGGCCAGCTCGGCAACCGGGTGCAGCATGCATTGCGCGCCTTCACGCCGCGCGACCAGAAGGCGGTGCAGGCGGCGGCGGAAACCTTCCGGCCCAATCCGCAGCTCGATACCGCGCAAGCCATCACCGAACTGGCCGTCGGCGAAGCGCTGGTTTCCTTCCTGGATGAGAAAGGCCGCCCGCACATGGTGGAACGCGCCTTCATCATCCCGCCGGCCTCCCAGCTCGGGCCGATCAGCGACGAGCAGCGCAAGGAATGCCTGGCCAATTCGGTGGTGGCCGGGGTGTACGAAAACACGGTGGACCGGGAATCCGCCCATGAAAAGCTCAAGGGACGGGTGGTCAAGCAGGCCGCGCCGGACAAAGCCGCGTCGCGATCCGGGCGGGCGCAGCAGCCTGAGCCTGCCGCCGAGGAGGGCGGCGCATCGTCCGGCAGCTCGATGGGCGACATGTTCGGCAATGTCATGGGCGGGCTGTTCGGGTCCGGCGGCAGCGGGTCGCGACGCAAGGACACGGTGGTCGAGGCAGTCGTCAAGTCGGCGGCCCGCAGCATCGGCTCGACGGTCGGGCGCGAGATCATCCGCGGCGTGCTGGGCTCCATCATCAAGAAGCGGTAAGCGAGCGATAAGCGCCGCTTTTGTCGTACGCCAAGCTGGAAGACCGGGCCGGGAGCGGCGCAATGTGCGCAATTGCGGCCCGTCGTACAATCGGGGGATGACTTCCAGCGCAATCCAATCCTCCGCCAGGCAAACATTCCTCGCCGGCCTTGCCATCGCCATCGTCGGCGCAATTTTCTTTTCCGCGAAAGCAATCGTCGCCAAGCTGATTTACCGCTATCAGGTTGATGCTGTCACGCTCATCGCCTTCCGCATGCTGTTTTCGCTGCCGTTTTTCGCCTTCGTCGCAATCTGGAAGGCGCGCACCGCGGTCCCACTGAGCAACAGCGACCGCGTCAGGATCGTCATGCTCGGCCTGCTTGGTTATTACCTGTCGAGCTTCCTGGATTTCCTCGGTCTGCAATACATCTCGGCCGGACTGGAAAGGCTGATCCTGTTCCTGACACCGTCGTTCGTCCTGCTGATCTCCTTCTTTTTCCTGAAGAAAAAAATCTCCCTGGTGGAATGGCTGGCACTCGGCACCGCCTATCTCGGTACCGTCCTGGTGTTGCTGCATGACGCCAGGAGCGGCGGCGCCAATGTCGCCCTCGGCACTGCGCTGGTGCTGGCCAGCGCGATCACCTATGCGCTGTACCTGCTCATGTCTGGCGAACTGGTGGCGCGGGTCGGCGCCATGCGGCTGGTGGCGTACGCGATGTGCGTGTCCAGCGTCGCGTGCATCGTGCAATTCTTCCTCTTGCGTCCGCCGACCGAGCTGCTGCAGCCGATGCCGGTGTATGGCTTGTCCATGATCAACGCCGTGTTCTGCACGGTGCTGCCGGTGTTCCTGACGATGGTCGCGGTGGAGCGCATCGGCGCGGCGACGACCTCGCAGGCCGGCATGGTCGGACCTGTATCGACCCTGTTTATGGGCGCATTGATTTTGGACGAACCGATCACCGCCATCCAGCTGGCAGGCACCACGCTGGTATTGAGCGGTATTTATTTGCTGTCGAAAAAGAAAACCTAGGAGAAGACATGGATTTTGGAATCAAGGGCAAGACCGCGCTGGTATGCGGCGCGAGCAAGGGTCTGGGGCGCGGCTGCGCCGAAGCGCTGGCGGCCGAAGGCGTGCAGGTGACGCTGGTGGCGCGCACCGCCGATGTACTGGAAAACACCGCGGAAGAGATTCGCCGCGCAACCGGTGCGATGGTCCAGGCGGTGGCCTGCGACATCACCACGCCGGACGGCCGCGCGAAAGCACTCGCCGCCTGTCCGCAGCCCGACATACTCATCAACAACGCAGGCGGCCCGCCGCCGGGCGATTTCCGCGACTGGACGCGCGATGACTGGATCGCCGCGCTCGACGCCAACATGCTGACGCCGATCGAGCTGATCAAGGCGACTGTTGACGGCATGATCGCACGCCGCTTCGGACGCATCGTCAACATCACTTCCGGTGCGGTCAAGGCGCCGATCGATATCCTTGGCCTGTCCAACGGCGCGCGCTCCGGCCTGACCGGTTTCGTCGCCGGGCTGGCGCGCAAGACCGTTGCGCACAATGTGACCATCAACAATCTCCTGCCCGGCCAGTTCGATACCGACCGCCTGAAGAAAACGCTCGGCGCGTCGGCCAGCGCGTCCGGCAAGACCATCGAGCAGGTGTTCGAGGCGCGCCGGCAGCAGATTCCGGCCCAGCGTTTCGGCAACCCGGCGGAGTTCGGGGCTGCATGCGCGTTCCTGTGCAGCGTGCATGCGGGGTACATGACCGGGCAGAATATATTGCTGGACGGCGGAAATTATCCGGGGACTTTTTGAGGGTGGGGCGTTCAAAGGAGAAGCGGTCGTTGTTGCTGCGTGGAGGCAATTCGCAAGACGGGCTTGGTCGAGGCGAAAATCGCCGTCCGGGTCTATGACACCTCTGTAGAGCTCCTTCCCCCTTTCAGGGGGAAGGTTGGGATGGGGGTAGTGACGTCGCGTTGCAGCATGCAATTGCTCAACCTCACTACCCCCACCCTAACCCTCCCCCTGGAGGGGGAGGGGAGCTGACCGAGGAGTGGTGAGGCTGA
>NZ_DAIUCO010000186.1:0-10545 GCF_036846085.1 Noviherbaspirillum sp.
CCAGTGCAAATGCAATCGCGCCTGCCAATGGAATCATTTTTGTCTTGAACTGCATAAAATAACCTCCTGAGGATTGAAAAATTACAAGCTTACTGCAACACTAGAACGCCCTACCATTCCTACTTCAGAACAGGCTGACGGTACAACATTACTAACCGTTCGAACAGTATTTTTCTGCAGTTCTTTCAACATTCACCGATTTCCATATGCCGAAATTTCACACGCTGGACAAAGTCGACCGCAAGCTGTTGAACCTGCTGCAGAAAGATAATCAAATCCCCACCCGAGTCCTGGCCGAAAAAGTCCATATTTCCCAGCCGACGTGCCTGCGCCGCATCCGGGATTTGCGGCAGGCCGGCATCATTGCCGCCGACGTCGCGATGGTCGATCCCTTCGCACTCGGTTACGGCATGCTGGCCTTTCTCGAAGTGTCCCTGAACAACCAGTCGGACGACCATATGCAGGAGTTCGAGGCCCGCATGTCCAAGGAAGCCGAAGTACTGCAGTGCTATTTCGTTTCAGGCGACTACGATTACTTCCTGGTGGTTCATGTGATCGACATGGACGCCTATTACCAGTTTGTCCGCCGCGTCATTTCCGGTTCAGGAAATGTCCGCCATTTCCAATCCCGGTTTCCGATGAAGCGGGCCAAATTCGCGACTCGCATTGCCTTCGACGAGAAAGTGCCGGAGTTGCAGGTGCGGGTCGCAAAGTAGACGTCGCCTCCCTATAACGCAAAAGCGCACCGACGGATGACACGATCCATCGGTGCGCTTCATTTTATGAAGCCTGAAAGGGTAAGGTCAGGCTTGCAGGGGACGCGAGGTGGCGAGCTGGCTAGCGGGACGACGAGGCATGCCGGTAAAGGCGAAGTCGACTTCCGGCAGGCGGCCCGAAACGATATCGGCAATTGCACGCCCTGATCCGCAACCCATGGTCCAGCCAAGCGTTCCATGTCCGGTATTCAGGAACAGGTTGCTGAAGCGGGTCTTGCCGATATAGGGCACGTTCGACGGCGTGAGCGGCCGCAATCCGGTCCAGTACACCGGATTGTCATAGTCGCATGCATGCGGAAACAGTTCGCGGGTGCGGCGTGTGATCGCTTCGCAGCGGGTCGTGTTCAGGTCGCGCGTGTAGCCGTTCAGCTCGCAGGTGCCCGCAACCCGAAGGCGATTGCCGAGACGGGACACGACCAGCTTGTAACCGTCGTCGGTCAGCGAAACCGTCGGCGCGGCATCCGCGTCGATGACATCGTAGGTGGCGGAATAGCCTTTGCCCGGATAGATCATGAGGTCGATGCCGAGCGGCTTGAGAAGCGGAACCGAAAAGCTGCCCATTGCCATGACGAATGCGTCGGCGCGAAGGACCTGATGGCGACCGTCAGGCGTAATGACTTCCACGCCGGTAATTTTCGCGGCGGCACCGGTACCTTCGGTGATCAGACGCGTAATGGTGGTGTTGAAGCGGAAATCGACACCCGCGCTTGCGGCCTTGCCGGCAAGGCCGGAGGTGAATTTGTAGACGTCACCGGATTCATCCGTGGCGGTAAAGTCGCCGCCGACGATCTTGTCGCGAATCCTTGCCAGCGCAGGCTCGATCTTCACCACTTCATCGGCGCTGATCGAATCGCGCGGACAGCCGAGATCGCGCATGAGCTTCGCAGCGGGCAAAGACTCGTCGAATTCCTTCTGATCGGTATAAAAGTGCAGAATGCCCTTGGTCAGGTGATCGTAATTGACCCCTGTCTCGGCGCGAACGGCCTGCAGCGTCTGGCGGCTGTATTCGGAAATGGCCACGATCTGGCGGATATTGTCGGCCGTGCGTGCCGGCGTGCATTCACGCAGGAAATTCAGGCCCCAACGCCATTGCAGCCATTCGGGGCGGAAGCGATACAACAACGGGGCATCTTCTTTGCCCAGCCACTTCAGGATTTTCATCGGTGCTGCGGGATTCGCCCAGGGTTCCGCATGCGAGACCGAAATCTGGCATCCGTTGGCAAAACTGGTTTCCTGCGCTACGCCAGGCTGGCGTTCGATGACGGTGACGTCATGGCCGGATTTATTCAAGAACCAGGCAGATGCCGTACCGATGATGCCTGAACCCAATACGATGACTTTCATGAGCAGCTCCGTAAGTTGATACCGGAATTGTAGAAAGTTAACGCTTGTTTATGTATTCAATGAAGCGTGCAATTTTTTTATTTGGTAGGGAATAATGGGAGTTAACGTATAAAAAATTAAAAAATACCGATTATTTTTATTTTTTTAAAGACTGTGCTTTTATCAGCTCTTGCGAAACCGCCCGTGTCACAACTTCCTTCAAAGTTTGATGCAATCCGGTCCTGATTTCCGAGGCGAGTCCTTCTACAGCGGTTTGCAAGACATCCGCCAGACTGTCCCGGACCCGTTGTTCGAGAACGAAATCGATGCGGTCGAGCACTTGTTGCAAGACGCGTTCGCGCAGTTCCGTTTCCAGTTGCTCCCATCTTTCCGTCGTATCGAGATCATTCTTCAGTTCTTCGGAATGCGGGGATGCATGCGGGATAGGTGCTGCGACTGTCGGCAATGACTGGTCATCGCTGACCGGTTGCAACGACGCAGGAGTTGGCGCAAAAGACGATGCCGGTGGCGAAATGATTTCCGTCAGGACTGGGATGCCGGCGTCCGGCGTTGAATTGTTCATGCTTTTTCAGCGACAAAATGGGTAAGGGGATAGCCGCGTTGCTGATAGAAACGATAGCGCTCCCGCCCGGCGCTCTTGTCGGCATCGTCGGTGCCGATGATCTCGAACATGCGCTCGAAGCGGGCAAAATGCGCGGGAGTGCCGGCCGACAGGTTGATCAGGATCTCGTAATGAGGCAACTCGTCATTATCGCTGTCGGTCAGGATGATCGGCGTGATGGAAGCGTGGTTCTCATTGGCGGGGACGTGTGGCAGAAAATCCAGTTCGGAAAACGTCCAGAGCGCTGAATCAAGGGCTGCGAGATCTGTCCTGTCCTTTGTCAGAATGGCAATGCGAAAGTTTGCCGACCGGGCCTTGCGGGCAAGCCGGCAGGCGTACGCAATCTTGTCGGGGACATTGCTATGGAAATCAATGCGGGTCATCGCTTGCAAGCCGCTGCTTTCGGTGTGTTTCGAAGTAGGGCCGTCCGGTGGAGCTGGTACCGCCGGCATCGTCAGAATCGGAATCCCGGCGGTGCATTGCCGACTGCCGGCGGCAATGCGGTATCGCCCGACCGGCCTTGCGTTGACTGACTTCCGGCCTGATTCGCTGTCTGGTCGTCTGCTTTTGCCAACGGTTTTTCAACTGGTGCCGCCGCTTCCGCCGGTGGATTGCGATACGTCTTTGGCAACTTGTTCGAAACGGGATAACCGGCGGCAGTCAAGGCATTGTTCCATGCCGAGCTTTCAAATCCGCGCTCCTTGTTTCGGCCTATGGTCAGCACCGGTAGCTGACCGTCGCTGCTGATGCTCTTGAATTTCGCCATGTCAGGCGCGGTGTTGACCGTCTTTTCGGAAAAGGGGATGCCACGCTCGGCCAGCAATGCCTTGCCGTCGTCACACGGAACGCAGTTCTTGGTCGTGTACAGCGTGACAGGGTTGCCCTTCACCGCTTCCGCCAGCTCGAACGGCAGGCCGGATGTGCTCGGCCCGCTTGCGGCAATGGGTTTGGTTTCCACTTTGGCGGCTTTCGCCGGCGGCGTATCGCTGTAGGTGACCTTTCCGTCCGGCCCGACGGACTTGTACAACTGCGCGTGTACGCTCGCCGAAAACAACATAATCAGGCATGCGAATGCCGGCAAAGCGTAGTTCATGGTTATCCCCCTGTTGACCTCAATGATGTTGTTATGCGGTCATGCCGTTGTGGCGCAACAAGGCATCGATACTCGGCTCGCGCCCGCGAAATGCCTTGAATGATTCCAATGCCGGACGCGATCCGCCCATGGCCAAGATTTCACGCTGGAATTTCCTTCCAGTCTGTTCCGAAAGGATATTTCCCTCCGCCGCACCGGCTTCTTCGAACGCGCTATAGGCATCGGCTGACAGCACTTCAGCCCACTTGTAGCTATAGTATCCCGCCGCATACCCGCCGGCAAAGATGTGCCCGAAGGAATTTTGAAACCGGTTGAAACTTGGAGGAATCAGCACGGCGACCCGATGGCGTACTTCCGCCAGTACGTCCTGTGCCGTCTTCTCGCTGTACGGGTCATAGTCGTGATGAAGATGCATATCGAACAACGAAAATTCAACCTGCCGCAGTGTTTGCAAGCCGGACTGGAAGTTCTTTGCCGCGATCATCTTGTCGAATAATGCCCGCGGCAACGGTTCTCCGGTATCGGCGTGCGCAGTCATGTGCTGCAGCACGTCCCATTCCCAGCAGAAGTTCTCCATGAACTGCGACGGCAATTCGACCGCATCCCATTCAACGCCGGAAATGCCCGAGACGCCAAGTTCGTCGACCTGCGTGAGCATGTGATGCAAACCATGTCCGAACTCATGGAACAGCGTATTCACTTCGTTGTGCGTAAAGAATGCAGGCCGGGCAACACCGTTTACGACAACAGGACCTGAAAAATTGCAGGTCAGGTAGGCCACCGGCGTTTGCACGCCTTGCCCCAGTCTGCGGCGACCGCGGGCATCATCCATCCATGCACCGCCCCGTTTGCCGGTGCGCGCATACAGGTCCAGATAGAACTGCCCGATCAACTGGCCGTCCTTCTCGATGCGGAAAAATTTCACATCCTTGTGCCAGGTGGCAGCGGTATCCGGTTTGATCTCAACGCCAAACAATGTCTGCACGAGTCGGAAAAGCCCGGCGGTGACTTTCGGTTCCGGGAAATACTGCTTTACCTCCTGCTCCGAAAAGGCATATTGCTGCTGGCGCAATTTCTCGGAGGCGTAGGTGATATCCCAGGCTTCCAGCGTATCGAGACCAAGTTCCTTCTTCGCAAATGCACGGACTTCCGCGAGGTCGTTTTCCGCAAAGGGGCGGGCCCGGTTCGCAAGGTCTTCCAGAAAGGCGATGACCTGTTGCGGTGTGTCGGCCATCTTCGCCACCAGCGATACCTCCGCATAGTTATTGAAACCGAGCAGCCTGGCTTCTTCGGCACGCAGTTTCAGTATGTCGGCGATGTTCTTCGTGTTGTCCCATTCCGGTTTTGCGCCGAGTTCCGATGCCTTGGTCGCATTCGCGCGATAAATTTGTTCACGCAGCGAACGGTTCTTCGCATATTGCAGGACCGGGAAATAAGAGGGGAAATGCAGGGTGAACTTGAATCCTGGCTTGCCATCCTTTTCGGCTGCCGAGCGGGCCGCATGCTTCACGTCGTCAGGCAACCCGTCGAGTTCGGCTTCATCCTCGATGAACAGCGCATAGTCATTCGTGGCGTCGAGCACATTCTCGGAAAACTTCGTGCTCAATGCGGCCTGCTGTTCCTGGATTTCGGCAAAGCGCTGCTTTTTATCCTCCGGCAGCTCGGCGCCGCCAAGACGAAAATCGCGCAGCGCATGTTCAACGATCTGTTTGCGTGCAGGGGAAAGCGTTTCATAGGCGGCGCTGGCGCGCAGGGCCTTGTACTTCTGGAATAGCGCGAGGTTCTGGTCAAGAGAGGTACGGAATTCGGTGACCTTGGGCTGATTTTCGTTATAGGCGGCACGCAATTCCGGTGTGTCGGCTACCGAGTTCAGGTGACCCACGATGCCCCATGCGCGCCCCAGTTTCTCGGTCGCGTTTTCCAGCGGCTCGACAAAATTTTCCCAGGTGACTTCCGTGGCCGGTGCTTCAAGTTGTGCAACGACGGCACGGCTTTCGGCCAGCAATGCGTCGATTGCAGGCGTAACGTGTTCAGGTTTGACCGCGTCGAAACGCGGGAGATCGGAAAAGTCGAGCAGGGGATTCAGATTGGCATTCATTCAGTCAGGTTCTTTCAGCAGCTTCAATAGTGTTGACGAGTAACATCGTGATGGTCATTGGACCAACGCCGCCTGGCACCGGCGTGATATAGCCGGCTACTTCCCGTGCATTGGCGAAATCCACGTCTCCGCAGAGTTTGCCCGCATCGTCACGGTTCATTCCGACATCGATGACGACAGCGCCGGGCTTGATCATGTCGGCAGTCACGATATTGCGTTTTCCTGTGGCAACCACAAGGATGTCGGCCTGTCGCGTATGGTGGCCGAGATCACGGGTCTTGGAGTTGCAGATGGTGACGGTCGCGCCGGCCTGCAAGAGCAGCATCGATTGCGGTTTGCCAACGATGTTGGAGGCCCCGACGATTACCGCATGCGCACCACGCACGGGGTAATCGATTGATTCCAGCATCTTCATGACGCCGTAAGGTGTGCAGGGGCGGAACAGCGGCTGGCCGGTCATCAGCAAACCGGCGTTGCTGATGTGAAATCCGTCGACATCCTTCTCCGGCGCAATGGCTTCGATGACTTTATGAGCATCGATATGCGCAGGCAAAGGCAACTGGACCAGGATGCCATTGATCTTGGGGTCCTGGTTTAACGCATCAATCCGCGCCAGCAGTGCCGCTTCGGTCAGGTCGGCATCGTATTTTTCGAAAACCGAATGGATCCCGTTGTCTTCACAGGCTTTGATCTTGTTGCGCACATAGACCTGGGAGGCGGGACTGTCCCCGACCAGCACGACCGCAAGCCCTGGCTGCTTGCCTCGGGCTGTCAGGGCGGAGGCGCGTTTCGCGACGTCGGCGCGCAATTGTTGGGAGAGCAGGGTACCGTTGATCAGTTGTGCGGTCATGGTGGGTGCGGGAAAGGAACAATTAAAACAGGATTATAAGACCTCGGTGGCGTGGCGCTATGCGAGGGAAGGTGCGCGGACCGGCGGAGCATGAACTAAATTCCGCAATATGAAATTTGGTATCGTAATTTGAAATTATCAAAAACACCTGTTAGAATCTTTTCGCCGCGCACTACCACGGTCAAACGTTGTCAAAAAAAGCCCGATTGCATTCCGAAATCGGATGGTCAATAAATCAGGAGACGCACCATGTCAGCTCAGCTCGACCAAGTGTTGGCCCAAGCCGCCAACGATCCCGATGTGATGGAAACCCAGGAATGGCTCGACGCGCTCGAAGCCGTGATCGAAACCGAAGGGCCGGAGCGTGCGCATTACCTGATGGAGCGCATGGTCGATCTGGCCCGCCGCCGTGGTGCGCACATCCCCTTCTCCAGCAATACCGCCTACGTCAATACCATCCCCGCCCATCTCGGCGAACACTGTCCCGGCAATCTTGAATACGAGGAACGACTGCGTTCCTGGATGCGCTGGAATGCGATGGCGATGGTCGTCAAGACCAATCGCGGCGAGGGCGATCTCGGCGGCCATATCTCCAGCTTCGCCTCACTGGCCAACATGCTGGGCATCGGCTTCAACCATTTCTGGCATGCGCCGACCGAGGATCACGGCGGCGACCTGCTGTATATCCAGGGGCATTCATCTCCCGGCATTTATGCGCGCTCCTTCCTGGAAGGCCGTATCACCGAAGACCAGATGCTGAATTTCCGCCGCGAAGTCGATGGCAAGGGTCTCTCTTCCTACCCGCATCCGAAGCTGATGCCGGATTACTGGCAGTTCCCGACGGTGTCCATGGGACTTGGCCCGCTGATGGCGATCTACCAGGCGCGTTTCCTGAAATACCTGCATGCGCGTGACATTGCAAAGACCGACAACCGCAAAGTCTGGGTATTCTGCGGCGACGGCGAAATGGACGAGCCGGAGTCGATGGGTGCGATCGGCATGGCCGGCCGAGAGAAGCTCGACAACCTGGTGATGGTGGTCAACTGCAACCTTCAGCGCCTCGACGGCCCGGTGCGTGGCAACGGGAAGATCATCCAGGAACTGGAAGCCGATTTCCGTGGTGCGGGCTGGAATGTGGTGAAGGTCATCTGGGGCGGCTACTGGGACGAATTGCTGGCGCGCGACAAGGAAGGCATCCTGCAGCGCGTCATGATGGAAACCGTGGATGGCGAATACCAGAATTACAAGGCGAAGGATGGCGCGTATGTGCGCAAGCACTTCTTCGGCAAGCATCCCAAGCTCCTGGAATTGGTCAGCAAGATGTCCGATGACGACATCTGGCGCCTCAACCGCGGCGGCCACGACCCGCACAAGATTTACGCCGCGTTCAAGAACGCGCAGGATACGAAGGGCCAGCCGACTGTGCTGCTCGTGAAGACGATCAAAGGCTTCGGCATGGGCAAGTCGGGCGAGGCACGCAACACCGCCCACCAGACCAAGAAGCTCGACGATCAGGCGATCCGCGACATGCGTGACCGCTTCAACATTCCGATTCCGGACGACAAGCTGCCCGAGATTCCATTCTTCAAGCCGTCCGAGGATTCACCGGAAATGAAGTATCTGCATGAGCGCCGCAAGGCACTCGGCGGTTATCTGCCGCAGCGCCGCAGGAAAGCCGAGGAAACGCTCCAGGTCCCGGATCTGGCTGCATTCCAGGCGGTACTGGACCCTACCTCGGAAGGTCGGGAAATCTCCACGACGCAGGCTTTCGTGCGCATGATTACCACCATGCTGCGCGACCAGAACATCGGCAAGCGCGTCGTGCCTATCCTCGTGGACGAGGCGCGCACGTTCGGTATGGAAGGTTTGTTCCGCCAGATCGGTATCTTCAACCAGATGGGCCAGCTTTACGAACCGGTCGACAAGGATCAGGTGATGTATTACCGCGAAGACAAGGCGGGCCAGATCCTGCAGGAAGGCATCAACGAGGCCGGAGCGATGAGCTCCTGGATCGCCGCGGCGACCTCCTACTCGACCAACAATCGGGTGATGATCCCGTTCTATATCTTCTATTCGATGTTCGGCCTCCAGCGGGTCGGCGACCTTGCCTGGGCGGCGGGTGACATGCGGGCGCGCGGCTTCCTTCTCGGCGGTACTGCCGGGCGCACCACGCTGAACGGCGAAGGCCTGCAGCATGAAGACGGCCACAGCCATGTACTCGCATCGACCATTCCGAACTGCATACCCTATGACCCGACATTCGCGCATGAAGTCGCGGTCATCATTCAGGACGGCCTGAAGCGCATGGTGGAGCAGCAGGAGGACGTGTTCTACTACATCACCCTGATGAACGAGAATTACAGTCATCCCGGACTGAAGCCTGGCACCGAGAAGGACATCCTGAAAGGCCTGTACCTGCTCCAGGAAGGCGACAAGAACGCCAAGCTGCGCGTCCAGTTGATGGGTTCGGGCACCATCCTGCGGGAAGCGATTGCCGCTGCGGAGGTCCTCAAGAACGACTGGAATATCGCCGCCGATGTCTGGTCTGCCCCGTCATTCACGCTGCTGGCCCGCGATGGCCAGGATGTGGATCGCTGGAATTTGCTGCATCCGACGGAGCCGCCACGCCTTGCCCACGTTACCCAGTCGCTGCAGGGCACGACGGGACCGATCGTCGCCACCAGCGATTATATGCGTACCTTTGCCGAACAGATCCGCGCGTTCATGCCGAAGGGGCGCAACTACAAGGTGCTCGGTACCGATGGTTTCGGCCGCTCCGATACCCGTGCGAAACTGCGCGAGTTCTTCGAGGTCAACCGGTATTATGTGACGGTTGCTGCCTTGAAAGCGCTGGCTGAAGACGGTGCTATCGATGCCAAGGTTGTCGCACAGGCGATCGCCAAGTATGGCATCGATCCGAACAAGCCGAATCCGGTTACGCTGTAATTCACAATACATCCCTTTTCGCCGGTATCCATCCGGTTTCCTCTCCTTCCAGAAGGAGGGGGCAGGGGCGGAGGTGACGAGATCGGGCCGGTGCATGCGTCGGCTCACTCTCGGCATCCCCTCCTGACCTTCTCTCGCAAGGCGAAGGAACCGAACGGCGCAAGAACAAAAACGGAGCTAAAGCTATGGGTATGCAGGAAGTCAAAGTACCGGATATCGGCGACTTCAAGGAAGTTGAAGTCATTGAACTGATGGTCAAGCCGGGCGATACGGTGAAAGTCGACCAGTCGCTGATCACAGTGGAATCCGACAAGGCCAGCATGGAAATTCCATCCAGTCATGCCGGCGTCGTGAAGGAGTTGAAGATCAAGGTCGGCGACAAGGTGTCGGAAGGCACGCTGCTGCTCATCCTTGAGGAAGCGGGCGCAAGTGCGGCGCCGCCTGCCGGTGCTGCGCCTGCAGGCCAGCAGTCGACGCCGCAACCGGTTCCGCTGGTGCCGGCAACGTCGGCTGCGCCGGCATCAAGTGCCGCATCGTCCGGCTCCGTCGACGTCCTTGTGCCGGACATCGGAGATTTCAGTGAAGTCGAAGTGATCGAATTGATGGTCAAACCCGGTGACGCGGTCAAGGTGGACCAATCCCTCGTGACGGTGGAGTCCGACAAGGCCAGCATGGAAATCCCTTCCAGTCATGCGGGCATCGTCAAGGAGCTGAAGGTCAAGGTCGGCGATAAGGTGTCGAAGGGTTCGCAGCTGCTGACGCTGGCGGGAGAGGGCGGTTCGTCCGCTTCCTCTGCGCCTGTTCCCGCCGCCGCTCCCGGTTCATCCGATCCCGTCT
>NZ_DAIUCO010000187.1:0-10535 GCF_036846085.1 Noviherbaspirillum sp.
CAGCCGCAGATTGCCTGCATCGATATCGGCAGCGCAGACGCAGAGGGGTTCCAGAAACTGGATGCACTGCGGGAAGCATTGCCGAAAGCCCTGGTTTTCGTGGTATCCGGAAAGCTTGATTCCGGCGCGGTGCAGGGGGCATTGCAGCGCGGCGTCCATGGCTTCATCGTCAAGCCGTTCAACGCGGGAACGGTCCTGACCACCATTCGCAACGCCGTGATCAAACTTGCCAGGCAACATCGCGTTAACAACAGTGATGCCGGAACCGTGTAATCGAGGAAAGTGGCTCGCAAATTGCTAGCTTTGCGAGTGTCTCCTCCAGTTGCGTAAGCGACTCCTGCCCCGTGCGAAAGCCGGGGCTTTTTTCATTCTTTCCCTGTTGCGCGCGTTATTGGTGCAGCCACTGCGCCAGCCAGGCGCATCCGTCCGGATTTCCCTACGGTACCGAGAAGTAACGCGGGTCTGGTGATACATAAGCCATGATCGTGCGGTCGAGCAGGCCGGCAGGTGCCACTTCCTTCAGATCGAATGCCGATACCGTGCGGGCGACATTGAAACGCCAGGTAAACGACTTCCCGTTAACGAGGAATTGCACGATATCGCCGCCGACCACATTCACATGGCGGGTATCCGGCCGAATCTCGATGGTTTTATCGGCGACCGTCGCCGGCGCCGGATCACCGTAGAGGTGAACGTAGCTGCGTTGCGCCAAGGAATATGGGGCCAGGGAAAGACAAATTCCGGTAAAGGCAAGTGTAAGAAAACCCCGTATCGGAAGTATTTTCATGGTCGACTCCATTCTCTGCACAAAATTTGCGCATAGTTTCCACTTTGACAGCGAAATCACGAAGTTCACGGTGTAATATTCGCCGGCATGTAAAAAAATCCATTCCCAGGATGATGGAGAGAGACAGGAACCCGCCGGACGCAAGCTCGGCGGGTTTTTATTTTGGATGCGAACTGGACGCTGATGGCACGAGATATAGACAAATGAAATGTCTGATATCACTACAATAAACGTGATAAATATGCTGCGCTGCGATATATTCTCACCTG
This sequence comes from Noviherbaspirillum sp., assembly GCF_036846085.1. Taxonomy (NCBI): domain Bacteria; kingdom Pseudomonadati; phylum Pseudomonadota; class Betaproteobacteria; order Burkholderiales; family Oxalobacteraceae; genus Noviherbaspirillum; species Noviherbaspirillum sp. Next base: position 1,057 of record NZ_DAIUCO010000187.1, read on the forward strand.
TCTCCTCCAACTCCCTGTGAATTGGATTAGCCCGCAAACCGAAAGGTCTGCGGGCTTTTTTTTGCCTAACGCGTTGGAGGGACGAATGCGCTGTTTTCAGCCCGCCGTCGTCTGCGCTTCCTCCGCCTTCCAGAACCAGCCCTGCCCGATCACATATTCCATCCCGGTGGCCGCCGCCAGCATCAGCGATCCCGCTACCAGAAGCTGGGGGGACGATAGCATGCCGGCCAGGCCCCAGAACAGCAAAAGGGACGTCATGCGCAACAGCCAGAGCACGCACTCGCGGGCAACGATGCGATCGGACAGTTTTCCGGCGATATCCAACGTGCGCTGGTTGAGCACCTGTTCGCTCGCCATCAGGAACGGGCCACCGGCCGCTTTCAGCACCGAATAGGCGACATACAGCGCCGGCAACCACGCACTGGCGCCGAGCAGGAGAAACGCACTGCCGACCACCAGGCAGGAAGCGCCGAGCCAGTGCGCCCGGTTGCCGACATCCCGGTTCTTGCGGGTGAAATAGAGTGCGACGCCGCCGACGAGGCTTGCCGCCGTCGTCACCCAGCCGAACTGGCTGGCCGAACCCAACGCCTTGACCGCACCGGCCGAGGACAGCGCCTGACCGACACCGAACAATCCGGATTCGAGGAAAAACAGCGGCAGGCAGGCGATGAACTGCGGCTGCCGCATCACCGCCAGCGGCCGGTCGATGGAAACCGGCTCCGTATCCGGTATGCGCTTGCAAAGCAGCAGCCCGCCAATGACGGACAGCGCCCCGTACAGGTCGTACACCCGGTTGCCGTCATCGGCGGCACCGGCCAACACCAGTGTCGCCGCCAGCGTGGCGCCGATACCGAATACCACCGTCAATGCGCCGGAATGCGCCGCGTAGCTGTCGCGCTGCGCGTCGCTGAACAGCGACATCTCCAGCCAGTGACGCGCGCTCCAGGTCAGGCCGATGAAACCGCCGAAGGCGGCAGCCATCATGTCCGGCGAGCGGTCCGACAACAGGATCAGCAGGCCGGGGACGATAAAGCCGATGCTGAACAGGCGCTTGCCCGTGAGGCGCAATCGTGGCCCCAGCGAATAGGCCAGCAGGGTCGCCACCAGCGCGGCGGTCATCATGCCGGCAGTAAAACGGAGCATCGCATCGACGTCATGCGCGCGCATGATGAAAAACCCGATGAAACCGCCCAGCGTGGAAATGGCGCCTTGCAGGGCGATCGAGGGAAGCAGTGCGCGTTCGTTGGCGGGAATGGTCATGCGTTGTCCACCGCGGAAAGCGGCATGGCGAAAATGAATGTCAAAAAGAATCCGGATCCGGTGGCGCGAGACCATGCGGAACCGGCTTGCGGCGGTTATGACATGCCGACAGGAAAGATGGTTCCTTGCGGCAATTGGCGGATCGGTGGGTGGGCGCGGATGAGCGGAGTGGCGCGCAGGCAGGAACGACAGCATCCGAGTGCCGGTCCAGCAGGGAAGCGGGCGGCGAACGAACTTGCTGGTTAGAAGGATGAGGATGAAGGTCTTGGAAAGGAAGCGCCGGCCCCACGGCGGCAGCGCGTCCCGTCAAGAACTTAATTGATGGCAGGTGTGCCGTTGTTGGCGATTGGGGCGCCGAAGCGGTTGGCGCCGGTGCCGGGTTGTGCCAGGAAATAGATGATCGCGATCCAGCCGAGAATCGGGATCAGGCCGATAAGCTGGAGCCAGCCGCTCCGGTCGGTGTCATGCAGCCGGCGCGCTGCGGCGGCAATCGACGGCACCAAGGTCGCAACGTAAAAGACCGTAGCCAGCATATCGCTGATCATCGAAATGCCGAAGCCCGCGAGCACGATGAATAACGCAAACCACCAATATTCCGATCGCGTTGCCCTGCCGTTGAAATTGGCGTAGTTGGCAAAGCATGCCTTGATCGATTCCACAAATGTCATGTAAAGCTCCCGGTAATAGTTTTTATTCAATAAATGTTGACGAGACGCAAGCCTTCCTCTGCAGCGTCCCCGGAACATTACCCTTACTCAATACGGAAATCCAGCAATCCCGTATAGTCACCGCCTCAGGACGATGCAAGAGTGCCACCGGTAGCAGACCGTGCTACTCATCCACCGATGGAACGTTTTTTGCGCACATTCGCACTATTCCTGCCGTGATGGAGCCGCGCTGAAGCCCGCTGCAGTCATTCACAAGCCAAATCTGTCGTGCGACATAGAGAAATTACATAAAGCCATGGACCAGAATGAAGCTTTTACAAAACACTACGATCCCGATCACCTCCTTGACGCGTTGATCGAGGCGATGCAACTCACCAATGATCGTGCACTGGCGCGCAGACTCAACGTCGCCGAAGCCGTCGTACGCAATATCCGCCGGCGCAAACTGCCGGTGAGCGGGTCGATGCTGATGTGGATGCACGAGGCAACCGGCATCAGCATCGCCGAGTTGCGCCGCCTGATGGGCGACCGCCGCACCAAGTTCCGCCTGAGCAACGTTCGGCCTGTCATCCATTCCTGACTCCCTGACAGCTCAGCCGAACCGGCAACGATTGACGGGAATCGACTGATGGAACCGTTGCCGGTCTGCGTTGCCAAAATGAACATGCTTGCCATTCCAGGCGCTCTTGATCGCCTCCCGCCATGCTGAATCCCGGAACGCCTGTCGATCTTCCCAAGCCGCAGGAAAATGCAGCGGCCGTTCCTCTCGCGGAAGCGCATAACCAGGCGCCCGGCCTGAGCGCCGTCACGGCGGCGATCATCCTGCTGACGATCGCCGCACTCTATTTCGGCCGCGACATCTTCCTGCCTTTCGCACTCGCCGTACTGCTCAGCTTCATGCTCGCGCCGCCCGTTGCATGGCTGCGGCGCCTGCATTTGCCGCGTGCGCCTGCGGTACTGATCGTCGTCACGACGGCATTTGCGCTGATTTGCGGCCTGTCGGTGCTGGTTGCCAGCCAGGCGGTGAATATTGCCGAGAACCTGCCGACCTACCAGCAAACGATGCAGAAGAAAATCCGCTCGATCCGCGCCGCTGCGCCGGGCGGCGGCGCGATCGATCGCACCACCGAAGTCATCGAGGCGCTGGGCGAGGAATTGTCGAAGGATTCGACGCCTGCGCCTTCCAGCAAGCCGCGCAAGGCCCAGGCGAAGGAGCCGATCCCGGTGCGGGTCGAACCGCAGGAACGGAATCCGCTCGATACCGCGCGGGAGATGGTGGCGCCGATGCTGGGGCCGATCGGCACCGCCGGCCTGGTGATCATTTTCATTTTCTTCGTGCTGCTCGAACCAAGCGATCTGCGCGACCGCTTCATCCGCCTCGCCGGCAGCGACCTGCATCGCACCACCGAAGCGCTGAGCGAGGCGGCGCGGCGGGTCAGCCGATATCTGCTGATGCAACTCATCATCAACGCCAGCTACGGCGTGCCGATCGGCATCGGCCTATACCTGATCGGGGTCCCCGGAGCCTTCCTGTGGGCGCTGCTGGCCACGCTGCTGCGCTTCGTGCCCTATCTCGGCCCGGTAATCGCCGCGTTGTTCCCCGTCACGCTGGCCTTCGCCGTCGATCCCGGATGGGACATGCTGTTATGGACGCTGGCGCTGGTCGTCACCATGGAGCTGATCAGCAACAACATCATCGAACCCTGGCTGTACGGTGCCAGCACCGGCCTGTCGCCGGTGGCGGTGATCCTGGCGGCGATCTTCTGGACCCTGCTCTGGGGGCCGATCGGGCTGATCCTTGCCACGCCGCTGACCGTCTGCCTGGTGGTGATGGGACGCTACGTACCGCAACTAGCCTTCCTCGATGTGCTGCTCGGCAGCGACCCGGTGCTGCTGCCCGAGCAGCGGCTGTACCAGCGCTTCCTCGCCGGCAATATCGAAGAGGCGATCGAAATCGCCGAAGCGCAGGTGGCCGAGGAATCCCTGCTGACGTTTTACGACCAGGTCGGATTGCCGGCATTGCGGCTGGCCGAGGATGACGGCGAGCGCGGCGTGTCGCTGCAGGACCGCATCAAGGTAGCCGACGGCGTGAGAGCGGTGGTGCACGACCTGCGCGACCAGCTCGAAAGGCGGGAGCCGGCCGACGATGCGCTGCCGGCACCGGGCTGGTTCGACAAGCCGGTACTGTGCATCGCCGGCCGAAGCGACCTCGATACCGCCGCCGTGGCGATGCTCGCCCATGGCCTCGAAAGCCGCGGCATCGGCGCACGCAGCGCACCGCCGTCGGCGGTCACGCTGGAGGCCATCGGCGAACTCGACCTGAACAACACAGAGGTGGTCTGTCTTTCCTACCTGACCGGCAAGCCGCATGCCTATGCGCGCTTCGTCTGCCGTCGCCTCAAGCGCCGTATGCCGCATCTCAAGATCCTCCTGTGCGCATGGAACCTGTCGCCGGATAACGGCACGCCCGAGGAACTGATGACCAACGCCGGCGCCGATGCGGTTGCCGCCAGCCTGGATGACGCGGTGCGGATCGCTACCGACATGGTGACGCAGAAGGCCCCGGCCATGATGCCGCCGCCGCTGCCGGCGGAAGAGAAGGCGCGCCTCGATGCCCTGCAGCGGAGCGGCGCGCTCGATGCGCGCAGGGGCGCCCATCTCGACCGGATCGCGCGCAAGGTGGCGGATGCGTTCGAGACGCCGATCGGGCTGGTGTCGCTGATCGACGAAAGCTGCCAGCTCTGGAAAGGCGCGGTCGGCCTGCCGCCGGAACTCGACAAGACCCGCCAGGGCTCGCGCGACACATCGATCTGCGGCCATGTGGTGGCGGCCAATGCGCCGCTGGTGGTGGAGGACACCGCCCGCGATCCGCGCTTCGCCGACAATGCCTTCCTGCGCGAGCAGCACATCCGTTTCTATGCCGGCGTGCCGCTGCGCGCGGCATCCGGCCACGTGATCGGCTCGCTCTGCGTAATCGACCGGAAACCGCGCACCCTCAATCCGCGCGACGTCAAGCTGCTGCAGGTGATCGCCGATGAACTGATGGCGGAACTGGAGGCGAAGGCGGACGCGGCATCGACGGCTGCCGCCGATGACGGCGGCAAGCGCTATCCGGACGTGCCACCCGGGCACATTTCGCCCGCCGGCGCCTGACCGGACAGGGATTCTGTCGGCTGGCAGGATGCGTTCAACGCTGCGCCCAGAATGCCGCCATCTTCTTGCGCATCGCCGTGTCCGGCAATGCGCCCATGCCGGCCCGGCAGTTATCGACCATGTGCTTCGGACGCGATGTGCCGGGAATGGCGCAGGTCACGGCCGGATTGCCTAGCACGTACTTGAGCAGGATCTGCGCCCAGGTTTCGCATTCGATGTCTTTCGCCCATGGCGGCAGGGGCGTGCCGGCGAGGTCGCGCAGCAGGCGGCCGCCGCCGAACGGCTGGTTTACCAGCACCGCGATGCCGCGGTCGGCGGCCAGCGGCAGCAGGCGTGCTTCTGCCTCCCGTTCGGCAAGCGAATAATTGAGCTGGACGAAATCCAGCGGCTCGGCGCGCATGATCGCCTCCAGCTCGTCATAGGCGCTGGCAGTGTAGTGGGTGATGCCGAGATGGCGGATGCGGCCTTCCTGCTTCCACCCGCGCAACGTCTTCAGGTGGGTGCGCCAGTCGACCAGGTTATGGATCTGCATCAGCTCGATGCGTTCATCCTGCAGCAGCTTCATTGACTCGCGCATTTGCCGGATGCCGGCGTCCCGACCCCGGGTCCAGACCTTGGTGGCGACGAAAGCCTTGTCATGCATGCCAGCCTGTTTCAGCAGTTCACCGACGACGGCTTCGGAGCGGCCGTACATCGGCGAACTGTCGATCACCGAACCGCCTGCCTCGAACAGGATGCGCAGCACCTCGGCCAGCGGCGCGTGTTCGTCGCTTCCCGCGCCGACGTCGAAGGTTTGCCAGGTGCCGCAGCCGATCACCGGCAGCGCCTCGCCGCTGGAAGGGATGGGGCGGGTATGCATGCGTTGCGGGTTCATCGCGGCTCCCTGGGTTGCGGATAGCGCCCTGCCGCCGATGCCGGTGCCGAGCGCGAATGTGCCGGCCATGGCGAGGCGGAGAAATGTGGCGCGCGTCATCGGTGCGTGCAGCGGTACATCGTTCATCTGGTGCTCCTCATTCGGTATCTTCATGAATCTTTCGCTCCTCCATGCCTGCCGCCAGCCGCTTCGATAGCATCACCCACAGCGCGGTCAGCGGGACGAACAGCAGTGCGATGCCGGCAAAGCCGACACCCAGTCCGGTCAGGGCGGCGGAAATCCAGCCGCTGACCGCATCGCCGCCGCGATAGACCACGGTCTCGATGACGCTCTTTGCCTTGTATTTCGCTTCCCTGCTGACCACCGTAAACAGCACTTCCCGTCCCGGACGCACGATGGCGTAATCCACCGACCGGCGCAGCGTCTGCACCGCGACGAGCATGGCCAGGGTCGGCCACAGTGCGATGCCGGCAAACGCCAGCATGCCGGCCAGCGGCAGTAATGCCAATGCCGCCGCCACGCCCGCATATTTCAGGAAGCGGCCGGTGATCAGCAGCTGCAGCAGGATGGTCAGGCAGGACACGCTGAAGTCGACGATGGCAAACAGCCGGGTACGCGCCGCCGTATCGGCCAGCGCCGCCGCCACGATGCGCGCCTGTTCGAAATAGAGCAGCGTCGAGGCGAAAGTGTGCAGCAGCAGGAACAGGACGATGCCCAGCAAATAGCGATCGCGCAGGATCAGTTTCACGCCGCCGAAGATGCCGCCGCCGAGGCGTTCGTCGGCAGGCGTCGAACCTGGTGCGCCGCGTTGAACGTTCGATCCGGAGTTCGGCTGCCAGCCGGCGGTGGCCGACAGCAGGCCGCGAAAACACTGCACCGCGCATTCGAGCAGCACTGCGGCGATCAGCGTCAGTACTGCGACGCCGAACTGCACCGCGAGCAGCGCGGCAATTGCCGGTCCGGCCAGCGCGCCCGCGGTTCCGCCGGCTGCAATGAAACCGAACAGGCGCCGGCCTTGCTCATTGCTGAAATTGTCCGCCAGCACACTCCAGAAGATACTCACCACGAACAGGTTGAACACGCTGATCCAGACGAAGAACACGCGCGATACCGCCACTTCCTGCACACCGGTGGCAAACAGCAGTCCGAAGACGAGAATGTTGAGCGCGAAAAAACGATAGACGACCGGGACGAAACGGCGCGGCGGCCAGCGTGCCGCGATCGCACCGAACACCGGCACCAGCAGCAGCATCGCCACGAAGGTGGCGGTAAACAGCCATTGCAGGCGATTCGCGCCGCCCACCAATCCCATCGCATCGCGCAGCGGCCGCAGCAGGTAATAGCCGCTGAGCAGGCAAAAGAAATAGGCGAATCCCCACAGCATCGCCGCGATCTCGTGCCGGCCCGCGCCGGTGGCACGCACCAATAGCTGATGCAACCAGGACATGGGGCGATCGGCAGGTTCGGAACGGGAGGCAGGATGCATGGGTGGCAATGATGAAGATTGCGTTTATGACCTCGTGCGAATTCGGGAAATCCTCATGTCGTGAATTTCCTGTCTAGCCTTTCCGGCAAGCATTGCCAGAGAGAGTAGACGACTCGTTAATTCAAGGCAAAAAAGTCGCTTGAATCACGACAATAATGTTCTGCGGCAAGCGCCCATAAAATATAATGCCGCACGGTCACAACAGCGCATCCCGCATGCTGCAAAACCAGAATGACGATATTGCACTTTGCCGTCAAAGAGTTGTCGCTGGGCACATTGCTTCTCGGTATCGGCGCGTGCCACGCCACCCAGGCATGGCAGCCGCTCCATCAACCATCCCAGCATCTTCCCGACCTGTCGGCCAGTCACGGTGCGCCCCGGCACATTCACGTCGACAAGCATAGCGCCGGCATCGGCTATACCGAGCGTGACAATAAGTGGGACGCCAAGCTCGACGCGAACCACCAGGTGAACCCTTCCCTCAATGTCGATTACGGCACCCTGCTGACCGGCAGGCTCGGCGCAGGCATGGCGCTCTCCCACAGCAATAACCAGACGGAAGTGCTGGTCAACGGCGTGTACGCCTATAAGCACAATGTGCATCTGCATCTGTCCGGCGGACAGTTGTGGGCGTCCGGCGACGAATCCGGGGGCGCGGTCAAGCAGAGCAACCTGCTGCTGGGGGCGCGCAAGGTCTGGCACAGGGATCGCCTGTTCTCCGACGTCGGGCTTGCCACTTTCAGCGTCGAAGCAGGCGGCGGCACAGCCACGCCGTCCCGATTGCCGGACCTCGGCATGGCATCCGGCGGCGGCAATGTGGAAACGGGCGGCGGACGGCTCGACGGCTACAGCCTGCAACTCGGCCTGCGCCCAGAGCCGGGATCGCGCATCGAACTGCAGCGCGACTTCGGTCATTTCACCCATCAGGTCAACCGCGCCATGCGCAACGAGGCGACGACGGCGTCCAACCGGATCAGCTATTCGCGCCAGCTCGAGAATTGCGCCCGGCTGCATACCGGCGTGCAGAACAATGCCGACAGCGAGCGCGTCGATCTCGGTGTGGCCATGCGCAACTGGCACCTGAATGTGTCGCACGCTCAGACCGACGCCGGCAATGCCGACACCACCTTTCACATCGGCTACTCGATTCCGCTCGCCGGCAAGCAGCAACAGCCCGTGGGATGCAAACGGCCGCCGGAAGGACCGACTGCGATCGAACCCATCGTCAGCGCCGCCGTCCGACGGCCGGCGCAGCTGCCGCAGGCGCCGCTGGTCCGGCCTGCGCCGGAAACTGCCGCGCCCTAGCTTCCTCTATCTCCCGCATCGGGCCATCTGTCGCGCGGCTGCCGGATTTTTTGCGGTTTCCGTGATCATTTTCCGATTCCACGTTATATTTGCCGTAATTGCCATGAGGAAAGAAAAAAACAGTTAGGGCAATTCATTCGCCATCGATGCGAATGCACAAGATCCTGGAAAAGGGCGATAGAGACTTCAAGCCGGCATCGGCTGAAGACAATAAACGCTTAGATCAAGGAACAATCATGAGACACTTTTTTCATTCGGTTGCAGTAGGCGTTTCCGCCCTGGCAGTATGCAGTGCCGCGATTGCCTCAGGCGAGCGCGGCTCGGCGGACGAAGCGGTGGCGATGGTCAAGAAGGCTGTCAGCTACATGAAGGCCAACGGCAAGGACAAGGCATTCGCCGAGTTCGCCAATCCCGCCAATACCGAGTTCCATGACCGCGACCTGTATGTGTTCGTGTACGACATGAACGGCAACAACGTCTCCCACGGCAACAACCCCAAGATGGTCGGCAAGAATCTCCTGGAGATGAAAGACCACGAAGGCAAGTACATCATCAAGGGTTTCATCGAAGTCGCCAATGCCAAGGGCAAGGGCTGGGTCGACTACAAGTGGCCCAACCCGGTGACCAAGGCGGTTGAATCGAAGTCCGGCTATATCGAAAAGGTCGACAACCTGATCGTCGGGTCCGGCATCTACAAGCAGTAAGCATCCACATCAACGCATGCGGCGGGGGG